>JBIQMB010000357.1:0-4569 GCA_044463745.1 Chitinophagaceae bacterium
ATGTTTCATTTTCATAATTGACAAAATTTAAAAGTTAATAAAAGAATCATTTGGTACTTTCAGATAACTTTAGCTTACAAGTTACGAAACTTTTTAATATCAAATTCATAACTCCCCTACCCAACCTGTCAGGTTGAGTGGTGACATTTGGCCTGTTGAACCTGACCGTTATACCCTCCGAAAAGCCGATACTCCTTATCTCTATTCACTCCTCCAAAACCATCCGGGTTAAGCTATCCACGCAATCCTAACCGCAAACCCAGAAGGTTCTAAGGTCATTGGCCCAACAGGGAAAGGTATCTCCTCGGTAAACCATGCAATATTTCCATTACCCTTTCGTAGGGGTTAGGCATTTGCGGACATCAGACGGATCAATACATCTAAAATCAACAGGAATCGAAAGTTACTCTTCTCCTTTTTCGCCCACCCATCAAAACCTTTCGTGTTAAACCTAACCAGAATCCGAATTATTGTATTCAGCTACTATCTCATTCTCTTGAGTTCCACTTCTTCCTTCTGTGTGCCTAATGTATTTAAATCCTTATACAAAGATAACACGATCGTTAATCCTTCTGCATCTCAAGCATCTTCATCATGCGCCCCAACTTACTTGAATTATTGTCGTACATCACCCGGTATTCACTTTTGGAAACAATAGGACCCGTCAGCCAACTCCTGAAGTGCTGCTCCGGAATATCAGTAGAAGTGATAGTTGCAGAGCGAAAAAAACGCTTGGTCGCAGGATTGTGGTATTCCAGGATTAAACCGGGTAATCCGGAAATATAAAGCGGACCCACAGCAAACGGAATTTCTTCTGTAAACCATGCGGAAACCTCCGCTCCCTCTGCAGTAGTATAAATCGCTTTCTGACAACGGTAACCGTTTATATCCTTAAATTCATTCGCCGGGCTCCACCTATATCGGGCCGTATCCGATAGCCAGACATCTCCATCGGTAAATCTGCGGATATTCAAATAATCGGGCGAATCGTAATATTTGGCAAAAACAACAGATAGGTTTTTCTCTATGTCAAAACTCTTTTTAAATGATGCCATGAGTGAATTAGTATCTACAGTTTTCCCCTCTTTTATCCGAAGAGATTTTTTAAAGTCCACCCAGAACTCCTCCTCCGTTGCAGTTTTATAAATGTAGATGGCCGCCTTCTTTCCTAAGAATAACGAAGTACGTTTCATCGAAATAAAAACACTGTCATTGACGTAGCCGGAATAATCCAAATACGCTACAAACATCCTTGCACTATCTGGCTTTAAATCGTCAACGGTAGCCTGAGCTCGAGCGGTTAAGCTACACAGGAAAAAAGCAATCAGATAGAACCAGCATTTATTCATTTTCAAAACCTATTAAATAAAGTTATGATTATAAACCTTATTAAAAATTAGGGTTCTTCAACTTTACGGGTTGTAATCTAAAAGCATTTACGTAATGTCCATTCTGCTGAGCCGGGATCCATTTGGGGCCTTTTCGGATTGCATCTGTCACTATACTTGCAAGGTGTGTTCCCTTCATGGTTTGGGGCTCCACGTTGGATACTGTACCATCTTTGCTTACAATGAACTTTAATATGCAAGTACCATAATCCTCTTCAGTAAATTTATCCAGGTTTTCGGTAAAAACTTTTGTAATATATTGCTGCCATGCATTAGGCCCACCCGGAAATTGAGCCTCTTTTTCGACATCAGTGAAAATAGGGTCTCTTGAATTTGGCGCATTATTATTCTTTGCTGTGGAGTCCACGTTCACAGTATTTCGATCTTTGTATTTTTCTATCAACTTCTGGTTCACTTCTCTTTCCTTCTCCATCTCTTCTTCAGATTTTACCTCCGCTTTAATCTCGCCACCTCTGAGATTATTTACTGATTTTAGAACAACACTATTTACATAATGGCCGTTCTGTTGTGCTGGCAACCATCTTGGCCCTTTTCTAATTGCGTTAATAAATGCTTCTGCAAGTTTAGTTCCCTTCTTGGATATTGCTCGCACATCTGAGATGGTTCCATCTTTGTTCACAATAAATCTAATTGTACACTTTCCATTGTCAGAGTCTGTGAAATCACGGGCGACTTCTGCTAGCTTTTTAGCAATATATTCCTGATATGCTTTAGCTCCTCCTGGGAACTGGGCTTCACTTTCCACCTTTGTAAATAAATATCCATTCGATGGTACAGTGTCTATTTTGGCATTTTCATCATCCCTCATTACGGGCACTTTACTGTTTCCATAACCTTTCGTCTCTATTTCCACAACCCCATTTTTTGCACCTTCTCCATATTTAGAAACCAGCTCAAGCGTGTTTTTCAAAACAGTAACCGACTGTATATTCTTAGCATCCAGATTCGAAATATTATCTACAACCTTTCCATCTACAATATACATAGCCTCACCAAACGCCTCGCTACCACGCAATCTGATATTAGGCCCCGATGCCGGAATATTCGCATGTGATTTCGTGAAAATTTCGATCACACCGTTCCTGGCTTTTTCTCCATATCTGGCTATCAATTCCGGTTTATTTTTATGCACACTAATAGATTCAATATTGTTCGGGCTAAGGCTATTCAGCTTTTCTTCATCGATTTCTTCTCCATCTACAATATACAATACACTACCAGAAACACCTCTCAACTTAAAGGTTGGCACCGTATCATTTCCTTGTCCTGAAATCAAAGGAAGAATAACCTTTTCCCACGCAGCATCCTGCGATTCTGGAGAATGGCCCGGCTGGCTAAGGTCACCATCCGGGCTAACATCTAATAGTTCTAAAGAAGAAGCCGGAATTTGATTATCGGCCTTTACCTTTTCTGCAAAAAATAAAATGGTAAATGCAGCTAAGGGGAGGATCATAATTCGTCCTAAGTAGGACACTTTTTGTTTATTATTTTTTACTAACATGACTAATCTTCTTTTTATGGGTGAATGAAAAAAACTATTTATAGCAGGCCAGGTAAACCCGGGATATGCAATTCCTAACATAACACTGGAGAAGCTTTCGGCGTCCGACTCCTCAAAGGCTTCACTATCGGCCAGAAATTCATGAACAATATTGAGTTCTCTTTTGATAGCACCAAAGAAGGGATTAAACCAAAAAAGAATCTGGATCAGATTGGCAATCAGTTTATCAATAGAATGATACTGCCTTACATGCGTGAGCTCATGTCTGAACATCTTTTCGCCTTCTCTTGAATGCAGGTTGAGCTCCGGGCTCCAAAAAATATTTTTGAAAAATGAGAATGGCGTTCCCTTAGAGTCGGATTGAACCAGTACATAACCATCTCCTTTGGTGCACTTGCCTTTTTTCTTAATAAGGTAAATTTTGATTAATGACCTCATAAAGAAAACAGACAGAATACCCATCATCAAAAAATAGACGCCATAAAAAATATTTTCTTTTGTCCAGATAGTGGTACGGCCCATGGCCACCGTGATGCTGTCCATGACGATATCTTTCTGAATAATGACCGGCATCATCGATTCGCTTTCCGGCGCAAGTGAAAAGCGGACAAAGGGCAACATGATGGAAAGCAACATGGCCGATAACAGGTAAAAGCGATTGTATTGATGAAATCTTTTGTTGCGCAGCATCAGCCAGTAATACCCGTACAAGATTCCGGAAACGAGTACAACTTTGATGATGTATGTAATGAAAACTTGCATGGCATTAGGGTTTATTTTGTTTTTTTAATTGTTTTACCAGCGATTCCAGTTCATCCAGGCTAAGGTTATCATCCTTTACCAGGGTAGAAACCAGATTACGAAAAGAGCCTTCAAAGTATTTTTTCACGAATGATTTGATTCTTCCTTCCGAGTAGTCTTCCTTTTTAATTAAGGGATGATACTGATGAAACCTACCGTATGGTTTAATACCGACAAATCCTTTGTCCACCATAATTTTGAGTAGGGTTGCTACGGTATTTTGATGAGGTTTGGGTTCCGGCATTTCTTCTACGATTTCTCTCAGGAATCCTTTTTTCAATTCCCAGAGTTTTTGCATAACTTCCTCCTCTGCTTTGGTTAGTTGTTTCATATTTTGTTGATTTCATAAACAAATATAAATTAAATATTTAGTTCACCAAACTATTTTTTTAGTACCTGTTGATTTTTTTTATGAATAGGGGGGGGGAAAACTGACAGGTTGCGTGCAGGCTCTATGTAAGGAAAAAACCTGTAAGGTTGTGCGTGAGCCTTGTGCGTCGGAAAAACCTGACAGGTTGGAATGGATTTAAAATCTCCGAAAATGAACGTCTTTTCGACCAAGCAAATCCAAATTCAAATTCATTTAAAATGCCAAAGCGAGCGGAGAAATTCTCCACGGCGAACAGGTCTCCTTGCTATGAAAAAAGAGCACTTGTATTGAAAGTGTCGAACGAATTAGGACACAAGCGAGACGCTTGCACCTCTAGAGAGGACGCTTACGATTGATAGCAAGGAAATTTATTGCCGTCGGTTTTAACCGACGGATCGAAATCACCAACGATTATGGCTTTAGCCGCATTTTTATCAAAACCTAAAGCATCAAACGTCATCCACTGTCCTCAGGGAGATTTCTCGACT
>JBIQMB010000358.1:0-4552 GCA_044463745.1 Chitinophagaceae bacterium
GGTGTGAAAGCAATTATTTTCACCACTTCTTTTTACTTTCATAATTTGCCTCCCAAACAGTTGATTCGATACAAATGAGCCCTGCATCAGTTTTGGTTAAATTCGGTAAAGCATCACTCTATGGAGTAGGGCAGGTCATGCTTCAAAAAAATGCATGGACCGGTTTTTTATTCCTTTGCGGTATTTTCTTTAATTCCGTTACGATGGGCATGGGAGCCTTGTTAGGGGTTGTTATAAGCACCTGCTATGCAATGTGGATGAATTATCCGCCAAAGGATATATCCGATGGATTTTATGGGTTTAATGGAACGTTGGTTGGCATTGCTATCTGGTATTTTTATGATGTGAGCCTCACTACGTTTTTATTCCTCGTACTGGCCGCTATGCTTTCATCATTATTGATGTTTCAGATGAAAAAATTTGTTCCCCCTTATACAGCTCCCTTTGTCATTTCTACATGGATTGTCATCTTCGTAATCCGACTTTTTCGTTTGTCTGATCTGTTGAATAGCAGCTTGCCCGATTTGGTGGCAATTGACTATCCTGCTGCCATTGGCATGAGCTTTGGCCAGGTCATGTTTCAGGTAAACTTAACAACCGGATTTATTTTTCTAATAGGAATCCTGATCAATTCCAAAATCTTCGCGGTCTATGCAGTGTATGGTTCTTTATTGAGCCTTGGCATCGCTATTTTGATGTCGTTTCCGGTTTCTACTATCAATTTGGGAGTATGGGGGTACAATGCTATCCTTTGCGCTATTGCTTTGGGAAATAAAAAGATGAATGGTTTTCTGCTTGCTACTGCAGGTATTCTGATTTCTGTTTTTTTAAATGGCTGGCTCGGCGGGGTAAGTGTCATTGCGCTAACCGCCCCGTTTGTAATAGCTACGTGGATTATGCTTGGATTTAATATCCTGCTCACGAAAAGGAAACCGGCGATTAAAAGTGATGACCTCTATAAATTTTGATCTGTTTGTGGGTTTGAAAGATACCAGGTTACTACCGAATCAGTTTATGCAAATTAGCCTGCAGCGTCGAAAGAAATTATCAGTACATACCTATCGGCATATATTAGCATTCTGTCGATTCCGCAGAGTATATCAAGAAACCTGACTTAATTTCTGTACATCTCCCGAGCAATAACCATCTTCTGTATCTCGCTTGTGCCTTCGCCGATTGTGCAAAGTTTACTATCGCGATAAAATTTTTCGACCGGAAAATCTTTGATATACCCGTACCCGCCAAAAATCTGTACAGCATCTGTTGAAACCTTGACCGCTACTTCACTGGCGTAGTATTTTGCGATAGCTGAATCTTTGGTTACGTTTTCCTTGTTTATTTTTTTATAACAGGCTTTATCAATAAGCAGTTCTGCAGCCATGATTTCAGTATCCATATCTGCGATTTTGAAAGCGATAGCCTGAAATTTTGAAATAGCCTGGCCAAACTGTTCACGCTCCTTTGCATAAGCGACCGAGGCTTCAAAAGCACCTTTCGCAATACCCAGAGACAGTGCAGCTATCGAGATACGTCCTCCGTCAAGCACAACCATCGCCTGCTTAAAACCTTCTCCTTCCTTGCCCAGCATAGCAGCGGCCGGAACGCGGCAATCCTCAAAAATCATTTCAGCCGTTTCACTGGCACGCATGCCTAATTTGTTTTCTTTTTTGCCACCCCTGAATCCCGGAGTGCCTCTTTCTACAATAAATGCGGTGGCATTATCGCGGGTATTGGGCTCGCCGGTGCGGCATATAACCACAGCCACGTCGCCACTGATACCATGTGTAATGAAAGTTTTGGTGCCGTTGATGACCCAGTCATCTCCATCTTTTACCGCCGCACATTTCATATTGCCCGCATCGCTACCGGTGCCGGGTTCAGTAAGGCCCCATGCGCCGATGTATTCAGCAGTAGCAAGCTTAGGGAGGTATTTTTGCTTTTGTTCTTCGTTGCCGAATTCAAGAATATGACCCGTGCAAAGCGAGTTGTGCGCAGCCAAAGAAAGCCCGATGGATCCATCCACCTTAGCTATTTCCTGTATAACTGCATTATATTCAAAATAACTTAGCCCCGAACCTCCATATTTTTCAGGAACCAGTACACCCATCAGCCCCAGCTTGCCCATTTCTTTAAACACCTGAATAGGAAACTCCTGTTTTTCATCCCATTTCATTACATGAGGGCGAATGCTTTTTTCAGCAAATTCACGAGCCGTAGCCGCTACCTGATTGGTAAGTTCACTAACCGTAAAATCCATTGGTCTTTTTATTAATTGAATGCGTGCAAGATAATAATTCCTTTAGGTAAAGCTGCACTTTGTACAAAATTTTAACCTGCCGTGTCTTTACTCAACCGTAATATAAGGAGCTATCTTATTAAAAATTTTATCATCCATGAGATGCAATTTGTGCAGGTCTTCTATTCGTTCATATCTGCCGTGCTGGTCACGGTATTGAATGATGGCCGTGGATAGTGCGAAGGGAAGATACGGATGCTTAGGTAAATCCTGACGCATAATTGTATTGATGTTGATTTTCCGTATCGAGGTTGGATCCAACTCAAGGAAGGGAAATATGTTTTGAAAGACGGAATCCGGCAGGTTGTAAACTTCACCTACCTGCAGAGGCGAGATAAAGCCACCCAGCGACTCACGGTATTTCACGATTCTGTTTGATAAAGAACTGCCAATACCCGGAAAGGTTTGAAAATCTGCAGTATCCGCTTCGTTGATTCGTACCTTCCTGTACTGCTTCATTGGGTAAGGTGAAAATACAGGGAGATCCGACTTTGTTTTCTGACCATTGACAGCAGATACCGGCTCTGACTTTTCATTACGCTTAAACCTGACAAAAGGAACCAGTTGTTTTGCTATTTTTTTATCTAATAAATATATTTTAAAGAGATCATCCGGCTTTTTAAAAGATCCTCCCTTTTCAAGATATTTTTTAATGGAAGCTGAAGTTCTTTTATTTACACCCAGTAATGCCCATTCTTCCTGCGAAATATAATTGGGATCGAAATAGAATAATGTAGCAGAAGGAGAGGATGATACATTGAGAGATTTGATGTCTGTATGATTACGGTTTTCAGCAGACTCATCTGTGCCTTCTTTTTGTTTTTTTGTTTCCTCCGGTAAATCTGCGATGTCGGAAGAATGAGGTTTTGGTTTGAAAAAGGGTGTTCGCGGGATGATGGTAATCAATCCGAAAATACAAACTAATGCAATGATTAATATCCGGTCTTTTTTTGAAAAAGTCAGATAATCCTTAACGAATTTTTTCCTCATATACGAAGGGTTTAATGTTACGGTACATCATTTCCTTCTGCACAATCCGGGATCAATGGTATTAAAGATCGGATTAATTTTTATCTTATCAAGGTAATACTGCCTTTGGCCTTTATTAATTTTCCGGTATAGTCGATAGCTTCGGCTGTCCAGGCAAAGACGGCTGATCCCTGAGGTATTCCTTTAAAGGTGCCATCCCATCCTTCATTAAAGTCGGTGGTATTGAAAACAACCTGTCCCAGTCGATTGTAAATTCTGAAATAGCGTAGGCTTTTTAATCCAAATGCGATGGGGCGGATTATGTCATTCAATCCATCATTGTTGGGTGTGAAGGCGTTGGGTACATAAAAGCCGGGTTCCAGATAATAGACCTTGACGCTGATGGTGTCATAGGCTACACAGTTGCCTTCGGTGGTAAGCATGACCACAAAATCTTGATCGCGGGTAAGATCAGCTACCGGATTAGAAATATCGGGTGAGCTTAATCCTGTGGGCGGGCTCCAGGTAAATTTCTCGCCGTTGCCTACCGCGTTTAATTGCAGGGGTTCGTTGATAACGATTGCTGTATCGCGCGGGCCGGCATCTACATAAGGAGAAATAACCTTCAGTAACACTGTGTCATAAGATGGTTTTGGACATCCTCGGGAATCATTTACCTGAAGTACGTATTCCACCGTTCGGGAGGGGCTGGCAATAGGGTTCGGAATCCGGTTATTAGACAAGAAGATGTTGGGTTTCCATTCATAAACTGTTCCTCCGGAGGCATGCAGTTGTATGGTCTCTCCTTCGCAAATTGCTGTGTCGGCCATAGCTTTGGCATCGGGGTAGGGGATGGCAGTTACCCGCATTCCTTTTGTCGTATTACAGTTTCCGATTGAAGCAGTTACGATATAATTTGTAGTGCCGTCAGGGAAAGCAAGGATGTCTTTTTCTGTACTGTTAAGAATAGTGTTGCCGGGCGTCCATTGGTATTTCAATCCGTTCGATTCGGGCCGTATATAAATGCTATCTGTCAGACAAATCAGTGTGTCGCGCGGCATTTGCAACGACACTTCGTTAACCACATTTACCACCACAGAATCCATGTTGTCGCATCCACGACTTTCTTCGTAGTGAGCAAAATAGGTGGTTGTTTGTTTGGGGCTCACCAATGGATTGAAACTATTTACATTGTTGATATTATAGGCAGGTGTCCATCGTATGTTGCCCGAGCCACTGGCCGATAATTGCAGGGTATCGATACTGCATATAAGCGTATCATTGGTA
>JBIQMB010000359.1:0-4537 GCA_044463745.1 Chitinophagaceae bacterium
GTGTGGTGCGAGTATGTTTTTGGAGATTGCTATAAGATGATCCTCGACGTGCTGGCTGAAAATGAATGCGACGGTTACTTTCTTTGTGCGCCTGATCTCCCGTGGGAGGAGGATGGAATGCGTGAATATCCGGATCAAAAAGTACGAGACGAATTGTTCTTATATTACAAGGAAATGCTCACAGCGCAGCATGTGCCATGGATAGTAATAAGTGGAGATCATGACGAAAGACTTAACAAAGCCACTTCGTTTATAGATGGTCTGGTGCATCTATAATTTGAAGTGTTTCTATTCACTGTGTAGCTTATCCTACGAGGTTTTATCTGCTTCTGATTTTCTGGCTTCTACTTCGAACCGGTTATTGGTGTAACCATTTCTGATGCTCTCAATCAGATAAAGAAATATAAAGCGCAAGAAGCCGTGTTGCTTGTATTGCCTGATGTGTGTTAACTCGTGCAGTACCCATTTTTCATTGGCTAAAAATTCTTCCCTGGTTGTATTCCACAGATGAATGGTTTTGCCTAAGACGAAAGCTACCCTATGTGAGCGAAGTTTGTATGCTGCTAATCTGGCGATGAATGAATTTTCTCGTACATAAAAAGATTGTTTACCTATAACACATAAATGTTTCCTGCTCACCGGAGTGTTATTTTTTTTCCTCTAATGCCTTCAATATCTCCTCGCTGTGAACTTTTGTTTTCGGCTTTTTAAAAATCTTTATGATGGTTCCGTCTTCATCAATCAGAAAAGTAGTTCTTTTCAGCCCCATTGATTTTATCCCATACAGATTTTTCTCGCCCCAAACACCGTATTGGTTGATTATTTTCTTGTCGGGATCGGCTATCAGATGGAAAGGAAGCTGATATTTCATCTCAAATTTTTTATGGCTCGATTCGTCATCGGCACTAACTCCGATCACTTCCAAACCCTCCCGGGTAAGTGCCTGGTAATGATCGCGAAGATTACAGGCCTGAGCGGTGCATCCCGGTGTATCGTCTTTGGGGTAAAAATATAGAACAACCTTTTTTCCCTTGAAATCCCTCAGGGAAATCTTTTTTCCGTTCTGATCTGTACCTGTGAATTGAGGTGCTTTATCACCTGCATTTAAGTTGACCATCTTAATATAAATTATCGGGTAAAGTGTAATATTTTTTCGGCCGTGTTTCCGGCTTCATCTTCCACCGTAATTTTCAATTCATTTTTTCCTTTCGGACAATTCTCATCAAAATGATAAATGAAATTTCTTCCCTTGTCATTGGTAAACATGAGCCATTTGCCATTGAGCTCGGCTCTGAAGTTTTTGATCTGGTTGTTGTTATCCTTCGGGGTAAAAGTTATACTCTGCCTTCCGGCCAGGTTACTGTTATTCAAAAATCCACCCGTGATAACAGGTGCCTCATTATCAACGATCAGTTCAAAATCACCAAAGGTTTTGAAGCGGCCGGTGAACCACTCTCCTTCCCTCTTCGCCTTCAGAACTTCTGATTTCCCTTTCCATGATCTCTTAATCAAAACCTTATCCGAATCAGTAATTTCTTTATCAGCTTTTAGCCGGATGGTGAAAGCGGTTTCTACAGGTACCAGGCCTGAAAGTACTGAAAACACAGGTGATACCGCATTTGCCGATGTGCTGTTTTGCTTTTTCAGGGTAAATCTTACGGAGTCGTACAAGGCTTTATCATCCAGGTATAGTTGGATGTCATTATCTTCATAAACGTTTACAAAGAGAGGCAGAAAATCTTTACCATCCGCTTCTTCTTCACTTTTGCCTGTCTCTTTTATAAATCCACGTTTGATATTAAATTCAATATAGGTTTTATTGCCATTGGCATCTGCTACTTCCAGTTTTACCGGTCGTATTTCCTGATCTTCCAACTCAATAACCCCATCATTGAGTATATCTTTATATACCCCTTCGGGATATCCGGCAAGTCGGCTAAAGTGTTGAATATACGGCCCACCGGCTGCTCTGGTTTTATAGTCGATGTGTGCATTAAGATACCGGGTTTCATCGTAAGAAATATTATCCAGTTGAAAAGCATTTTGAGCCACGTTATCCACATAAAGTACACCTGAATAAATGCCATTGGGATTATTACTTCCCGATTGCTTGTCATTGGCTGTAATTCCGAAACTCACCTTGTAAGTGGGGATCGTAATGACATTTTCAACAGAAACAAATTTGTTTCCTGCCCATTTTAATGGAATGCGCACCGGCACCTGATTATAAGTACTCTTACACCGGTCGTACATGTATAGACCCACAATGGTTGGTGGCACTTTATCGGGCACCGGCATATTGAAGAGTAAGGGATTTAAAACTTTTTCTGTTTTGGTGTCCCTGATTTCGAAATGAACGTGAGGGCCTGCACTACCTCCGGTATTACCGCTTAAGGCAATGAATTGTCCTTTTTTTACGGGAAATTGATCAGGCGCCAGTTCCAGGGAGATGGCCCACGATTCTTTTTCGTATTGTTTTTCCTTCAGGTAATTTTCAAGCTCCGGATAAAATTTATTGACATGACCGTAAACGGTAGTAAAGCCGTTGGGATGATTAATATAGATAGCCCTGCCATACCCAAATGGTGCTACGCTGATGCGCGAAACATACCCATCTGCGGCGGCAACTGTGGTTTTATTTTCCGCCTGGTCGGTCCTGCAATCCAGGCCCATGTGATAATGGTTTGATCGCAACTCGCCAAAATTGGCCGACAAACTTATTCTAACTCCTTTGACAGGATAGATGAAATAATCTTGCGGGTAATCCTTTTCAGGGAAATACTGGCCAAAAAGAACACCGTTAAAACAAAGAAATACAAAAAATAGGAACGGTTTGTGTAATTGATTCAAGAGTAAGTAAATTTAATCCGGTTATTTTACAAAGCTAAGAACTAAAATATCTTATTCATGTCAAGAAATGATAAAATTGCAGCAATCATCTTAGGAGCTGCGGCTACCGTTGCTATTATTCAGTATCTCCGTATGTCGGATGAAGAAAAGAGCAGATTGTTTAATAAAATCAAAGACCGTACACACGAATTATTGAGTAATGCAGAAGAAACGGTGGACAGGGTCAATAATTTTTTGAGCCAGTACGATGATCAGCCGGGTAATGCGTGGATCGACAGATTATACATTTTAAAGAAGATGTTTAAAGACCTCTATCATTCAGAAGAAACGGCTTAATGGTATTAAACTGCTTTGGCGTGGAAGTGATTGTATTTTTCGCTCATAGATAACTTCTGTTTGTAATATATTAAAATCCTTAAGTTTGTTGTGTTGCCGATGGCTGATTGATGGCAGAACCGTTGGGGGTCTCTGTACGAAGAATTCGGTTCGAAAATTATCAGCCGTCGTCCATCAGGTATGAATCTATTCACCATTAAACCAGTATACGATGAGCAAATTTTTATCATCCGGGATTGCTTCGAAATTTTCATACAACTTAGCAACGCTTCTTTTACGGTTGGGGTTGGGAGCTGTCATGATAGCCAGCCATGGATGGCAAAAGCTTTCCAAATTTTCTGAAATGCAAGACAGTTTTGTCAACTTCATGGGTATGGGAAGTTCTGCCTCACTTACACTTTCATTGATAGCTGAATTCTTTTGTGGCTTATTGGTTGTGATAGGTTTGTTTACCCGGGGTGCGCTTCTTTTGCTGATCATAAACATGATGGTAGCACTTACGCTGGCTCATAACTGGCGGATATTTGAAGACGGCCAGCTTCCTTTTGTTTTCCTTGTAGGATGGGCAGTGGTGTTCTTGCTGGGACCCGGAAAAATTAGCCTGGATGCTCTTATTTTTAAAAGGAAGTAAGCACAGAGAGCTTATACGAAAGATGTCGTACCACTGCGCAAAAAATTATAGTGTGCGAAACTTTCAGATATAGGCTAAAGAGAAAAGTTCTTTATGGAAGCGAATTCCTGACGCATTTTATTTTTTCTTATGGTTTATCTATCCGAATTGCGATCTTTATAATTATATTATTACAGGATCATGGAATCGGCTTGTACATTTAAAAAATACACACTGCATTTTCGTAAACCAGGTGGCACGTCGCGTGGTGTACTCTACGATAAAGACACTTATTTTCTTATAATGCACGATAGTCTGATTACGGCTTATGGCGAATGCAACCTTTTCAAAGGGCTTTCTTTTGATGACCGGCCAGGTTATGAAGAAAAATTAACTGAAGTATGTAAACGATTACCGAAGGAAAAAGATTCTATTTTAAATGAATTGCACGAATGGCCATCCATCCGCTTTGGTGTTGAAACCCTTTTAAAGGATTGGGAAAACGGCGGTCGGCAAATTATTTTTCCCGAAGTTATTGAGGAAGATGGATTTACCATTCCTGTTAATGGGCTGATATGGATGGGCAATCGGGATGAGATGAAAAACCGGATTCAGGAAAAACTCGAAGAGGGTTATACTTCAATTAAATTAAAAGTAGGTGCGATAGATTTTGAATCTGAACTGAATCTGATAAAACACATACGGCAACAGTTCAATGCAGAATTGGTTGAAATCAGACTG
>JBIQMB010000360.1:0-4531 GCA_044463745.1 Chitinophagaceae bacterium
CGTTCCTTTCACGCACTTTGCTCCTGACCTTGTTAGGGCTGGCAATTTTAATGGGATGTAGTAAAGAATACAGTCTGGAGGGAGGCGGAAAGTCGGCCGGGGAAGTTTCGGGAACCTGGGAGTTTACCGAAGGCACGAGTTATTTCTCGGGTCTGATCGACAGTGCTTTTATCAGAGAAGGTGCTTCTCTTAACGAGTTGCACATCATTGGGTACCCCCACTCCGGAAATGAAACTTTTCATTTGGTATTGTACTCGGATAGTTTTAAAATCGGAAGTTATCCTGCATCAGCATTCCGCTCATCTTTAGATTACGGCACACCTTTATCCAATCTCTATTCGGCTGACCAGTCAGTAGGCGAGTTTGTGGTCAAAATAACAAGTATCAATAAAAATGTGATGGTCGGTACCTTTAGTGGCAAAGCATTGAAGGAGGATAATACAACCGTAGAAATTACGAAGGGAGCATTTAAGGTGGTTTTACCTGATATACCTTTGGGCCCTCCATCAGAAGGCGTTATGGGAAACATGACGGGAAACTGCCTGCCTATCACGATTAATGGGGTTTACCGACAAAACACCATGATGAATGCTACCAACACGGTGCAGGTAGAGGTAACAGTAAACAAAACCGGCAGCTATCATATTTTTACAGACCCGGTAAATGGCATCTCCTTTAGTGCATCCGGTACTTTCAATAGCCGGGGCACGCAGCAGGTAACACTCAAAGCTTCAGGAACACCGGCTTTTGGCGGCGATCAGGAATTCATAGTGCATTATGGCAATAGTGCCTGCGGATTTAATATCAAATTTGAGGACGCTGCCGCAGCGTCGAATGATTATTTCCCTACTACCAAAGATACCTGGTGGGAGTATGATAATGAAGGGTCAGCGCTGTTTCTTAAAATAGTACCGGGAACCGTTACAAGCGGAGGAAATGTGTTTAATATCGTAGGAGCATTCGAAAAATTTAATGACACCAACTTCGATACAGCCATCATTATCCGAAAAAATAATGGGAGTTATTATGATTTGACTGACCAAAGTTTTTTTTCAGGGTCGGGCGGAAATCGGATCGAAACTATTTTTCTTAAAGACAATGTAAGCAAAGGGGCTACATGGAATGGCCCCCAGATGAGCGAAACCATCAACGGAGTTCAACTGACTGTTCATTTCAAATTTACCATTCTGGATAAGCAGGTGAGAGCCATGGTTGGCCCATTCGACTTTCCGGACGTCATCAAGGTGAAGGCAGAAGTTTATTCCGGTACCACACCGGTCGGGTTTTCTATGGAGCAATGGTTTGCTAAGAATGTAGGACTCATTTACCAAAAAGATATTTATGGGAATGAGATGCGCATTCAGGATTACATCGTTTATTAAAGTCGATTTTGCCTGCAAAAAAGTAATTTTCAGACCTGTTCTTTTTGAAGGCAGGGATCTGAAAACAAAACATGATTTGCTATTCTGCGACTTAATGTATTGAGTAAACATTATCCCATCTTAAGTACCCTTCCACTCTTTCGAGGTAAACGAAAATTGCATTTACCTTTGTAATCAGGTTAAGCAAATATTTATAAAACCGTTTCAAGATGTGTTATTATAATGGAGTGAACATACCCTATAGAGAGTTTATAAAACTAAAAGAATTTGAGAAAGCGATTAAAGATCGTGACTTATTCAACAAGATACTGGTGAATGGATTTGATTATGGTGGGTATCCGGTATTAAAGAAGAAAGAAAACGAATCGGATTTTGAAATAGTTGAAATGGAATGGGGTTTCCTCCCTTCTTATATAAATACTCGCGAAAAAGCAACTCAGTTCAGGTTTGGTTATAAAAAACCGGATGGTAAATGGCAACCTCCCTTCACCACATTAAATGCCAAGGGTGAAGAATTACTTATAGCTAACAAGATGTTCAGGGATGCTGCACTCCAAAGACGATGCCTTGTTTTTTCGTCCGGCTTTTATGAGTGGCGGCACATTTTTCCGCTAAGCCAAAGAACCGGTAAACCGTTGAAAACAGCCGAAAAATACCCTTATCATATCCGGCTTAAAGACAAGGAATATTTCTTTATGGCAGGCATCTGGCAACCCTGGCATGATTATGAAACCGGAGAATATATAGAAACCTTTGCCATCATTACCACACGTGCCAACCCAATCATGGAGCAAATACATAACAGCAGAAAACGAATGCCCGTTATCCTTACGGATGACCTAGCCTATGAGTGGCTGCTGGGCGATCTTTCAGAGGAAAGGATTACAGAGATTGCCAATTTTCAGATAGACATTACGCAACTTGATTGCCGCCAGATAGCAAAAAACTTTCGGGAATCAGTTGACCCGACTGTAGAAACAGAATATCCCGAACTGCCCGCCTTAAAGTGGCAATAAATTTTGGCTTTTTCGCCAAGTATCTTTACCAAGAAGGAAAAGGTTTTATTTTTTTCCTAAACCGGAGTATTATGTTTTCTTAATTTCCGGGTGTGTTAAAGAAAGCTGTTTTGTTTTTCAGAGAAACCACTTTTTAATTTTATAAGGCATTTCAAAGCAGCACATGAATTACCTTTGCGGCCTGAAAAATAAATCGCTATTCATGAGCCGGGCATTTGAGCAGAATAGCATATGCAGGAATGAAGGACTCACAAAATTTAGGAGATTATTCAATAAGCTGGTCTTTCAAACCAATAAACAGATTTTTTTATGCAAAAAACAGCGGTAAATCCAAAGCAATTAGCTGAAATTAATAAACGCAGAACCTTCGCAGTTATCGCCCACCCCGACGCGGGTAAAACCACATTAACAGAAAAGCTACTTCTATTTGGTGGAGCTATACAATCTGCCGGAGCAGTCAAGAGCAACAAGATTAAAAAACATGCTACATCCGACTTTATGGAAATCGAGCGCCAGAGAGGTATTTCGGTGGCCACATCGGTATTGAGTTTTGAATACAAGGATATACAGATTAACCTGCTCGATACACCCGGTCACAAAGACTTTGCAGAAGATACTTATAGAACCCTCACGGCTGTGGATAGTGTGGTATTGGTGGTGGACAGTGTAAAAGGTGTGGAAGAACAGACGCGTAAGCTGATGGAAGTTTGCCGCATGCGCGATACGCCCGTTATCGTATTTGTAAACAAGCTCGACAGGGACGGCAAAAATCCGTTCGACCTGCTTGATGAAATCGAAAAAGAATTAAACCTTCAGCTTCATCCATTGAGCTGGCCCATCGGAATGGGGAAGGAATTTAAGGGAGTTTATAATTTGTACGATAAAGAATTGCTCCTATTTATGCCCAATCGGCAGGCAGATGCGGAAGATATTTCTTTAAAAGATTTGAGTGATCCGATACTGGATAAAACCATTGGTGAAAAATTTGCAAACCAACTTCGCGAAGATGTGGAACTCATCGAGGGCGTGTATGATGAATTTGACGAAGAAGAATATTTGCAGGGTAATCTGGCACCTGTTTTCTTTGGTAGCGCAGTTAATAACTTTGGTGTAAGGGAGTTATTAGATACATTTATTCAGATTGCTCCTGTGCCTCAAACAAGAGAGGTAACAACGCGGTCGGTAGCCCCTACGGAAGATAAATTCAGCGGATTCATCTTTAAAATACATGCCAATCTCGATCCACGACACCGCGATCGGATTGCTTTTTTGCGGGTATGCTCCGGTAAGTTTGAGCGCAATAAATACTTTCATCACGTGCGGTTGGATAAAGATGTAAGATTCAGCAACCCATATTCCTTTCTGGCCAGAGACAAGGAGGTGATTGATTCAGCATTTCCCGGTGATGTGGTGGGTTTGTACGATTCCGGCAACTTCAAAATTGGTGATACGCTAACAGAAGGCGAAAACTATTATTACACAGGTATCCCCTCCTTTTCACCCGAAATATTCAAGGAGGTGGTGAATAAGGATCCGATGAAAACCAAGCAACTTGAAAAGGGATTGCTTCAGTTGACGGATGAAGGCGTTGCCCAACTTTTCACTCAATTCGGTGGAAATAAAAAGATAATTGGATGTGTGGGCGAACTTCAATTTGAGGTTATTCAATACCGTCTGAAAAATGAATATGGTGCCTCGGTTGATCTGGTTTCACTTCCTTTCTACAAGGCCTGCTGGATAACTTCTAAGGATCCAAAAAAGTTACAGGAATTTATCAAATTCAAATCATCCAATATTGCTGAAGACAAGGATGATCAACTGGTGTATCTGGCCCAGAGTGAATGGTTCCTTAACACAGAAAGAACTAACAATCCTGACATAGATTTTCATTTCACCAGCGAGATACATAAGCAGATATAAAAGAGGTTTCTTTTATTTGTCGTAAAACGAACAGCGTCAAAATCGGGAAATTACCTGTAAGCAAAAGGTAGTTTTTCCCGATTTTTTCATTTTGGGGTTTATTCACCTTTCAGGTGTAATAAAACCCTTTTGTTGCCGTTTTAGAGATTGTAAGTTTTTTTTAAAATCCATACTATGAAACCCTTACTGAACGGACTGGCGTTGCTAATCCTT
>JBIQMB010000361.1:0-4527 GCA_044463745.1 Chitinophagaceae bacterium
GGGTATGCTTTCCCCAAATACCTTATTCATTTTTTGCATCCTGCTCTTTATTCCTTTAACCATCATGGTTTCAAGGAGAATTTGCAAGTCTTCAACCATTCATTCACCATTTTTTTTTATCTACTGAATATACTTTTTTCAAAAAAATAAAATCAGTCAAAATGAAGCAACTATTCGTCTTAATCGGTTTGTTATTTTCAACGTTCGTTCAGGCACAATCAGACACTGTTCGTCTTAACTATGAAAACATAAATACAAGTGCAATACATACCGGCACGCACACTTATTTGGTTTATTTTAAAAATGGAAAAGACGGCAACCGGATCAAATATCAGCTCTGGGATCGCACAGTCGATATTGTTGAATTTCGGGGCAAAAAATCATTGAGGATTTCGCAACAGTGGGAAGATAGTGACACCCTTTTTCATACGGCTCTTTCGTATTGCGATTTAGAAACATTCAGCCCGATTTATCAGGATGTATGGTGGAAATCGTATGGCCATTTCGTATTTGATTTTGTTGAAAAAGAAGCGATGGTTTTGGGAAGTCCATTGCTTTCGTCGGATACTGCGGCCTATAGAAGAAAAATGTACGGCGCTTTTGAAAAGGCATTAAAGGAAGACGTGTTTAACTGGCACCTTGACCTGGAAGTATTTTCAATGCTGCCTTTTAATGAGGAAACAACCTATGCGATTAATTTTTACGATCCGGGGCAGTCGGCTCCGCAAGTTCAATACTTCACGATAATCGGCAGCGGGCAATTGGAAGGGCTTGATCAAGAAGTGGTGGATTGTTGGTTATTACAGCATGGTTCGGGCGAAAATCTGGAAACATTCTGGATTAGTAAAAAAACGAAGGAAGTGATGAAACTTGAGCAGCGTTCGGGCGATAAATATAGATATAAGATCAGATTGCCGTTTTCGTGAGGCATCCGAATCGATAGTTTCTCCGTTCTTCACGCTAAGCCATGATTCTGCGGGCGGCAAGCGGCAAAAACGGTAACATTCTAAAACAATATTCATAGCGGTCGGATCGGCTTGCTTACTCGGAGCACCGTTAAGCAATCAGACCGCATTGCCATTCCACCAGTCATTTCTCCGTTCTTCACGCTAAGCCATGATTCTGCGGGCGGCAAGCGGCAAGAACGGTAATATTTTGAAACGATATTCTTAGCGGTCGGATCGGCTTGCTCACCCACGGAGTACCGCTAAGCGGTCAGACAGAATCGTCACCCGGTCGGTTTCTCCGTTCTTCACGCTAAGTCATGATTCTGCGGGCGGCAAGCGGCAAGAACGGTAACATTTTTAAACAATATTCTTAGCGGTCAGATCGGCTTGCTCACCCACGGAGTACCGCTTAGAGATCAGCCCGCATGTGATCAAACATTTCATTTCAAAATATTAATTGATTGATAATGAAAGAATTTGATTAATTTGCTCTGCCTTTTCAAGTGAAATTATTTTAACAAGTCTCTTCTTTTTCTATTACTCTCCGAAAACTAACGATCCCCGAGGAAAACAGTCGCTGTTGTTGTCCTATTTTAAACCTTAGTTGGTATCCTGATTAATTGACAAAACATAAAAGGTTCCGGTTTATGGCTGTAAGGTCATTTTGTAAAAGCCATTGAGCTCAATCAGAAATCAATATTCTGTCAGTTAAAAATCGCTTGCTATCACGTGTGATCCTTTCTAAATAAAAATTATATCCACAAAATGAGGAAACGTCATTATCCTTCGGCCAAATCAGAAAAAAAAGAAAAATCCTTTTCGAAAAAAACGACCACATTCTTACCGGTACTTACAGTGTTGCTTATCCTGCTATTTTCTTCATGCGGAAATGCAGATGAAGTTTCTATAAAAGAATTATCTGAATACCCCCAGCCCCAAACTATTCCGCTGGTATTAACCGAACCGCATCCTTTGCACTGGGATACGATTGGCCAGGGCCATCTGAAGCCCACTGTATATCCATTAGACTTTGGCAAGCTTACAGCCATGCCTTATGATCCGGATGGGTTTAAACCGATAACCTCAACATCATCCGGTTTTAATTTTGACGAACTCCCGGCAACTGACTTCATACCTGAAAATGCAAAAAGAATCCCTTTAAAATGGGAAACGAAGATGCTACCTAAAGCTCAACCATCTGTAACACTTTCTGACCCTTCGAGGGTACTCACTTCTACTATGGAAATTAAAGCCTGGACGCAACTTGAGAAAATAGAGGGTAGAATTTTTTCTGTATTTCAAGACGCTTCCGGAGTATTATGGATTGCGGGTAGTAAACTCTATAAGTTTGATGGGAGCCAACTAACACCTGTTTTGTCTGAAAATGCGCAGTATTTTTGTATATCTACTGATAGAAAGGGTAATCTTTGGTTCTTATCTGCCGCAAATAAAGTAGCAACGATAAATAAATTAGAAATTGCTCGCAATATAGTTCATTCTGCACCATTACCTTTTAGTTTTTATCTGAATAGTCGGTTAAACACTGACGATAAAGGGGGGATATGGATTTCTCAAATTGCAAATTCTACATTGATTAACATAGATACTGAAGAGGAAGACTATGCTGTTTTTGACAAAAAAGTTGGACTAAGGAGTGTCTTGTACTTTGATGCAAATTTCGATGACAAAGGTCGTTTATGGGCGTCTTCAAATAATGGGATTGAAATCATCGATCAGAAAACCAATAAAATCATCCGTCTCGGAGAAGATAATGGATTAAAAGGAGATACAGTTATTGCTATTTCAAAAGGTACAGAGGGCAAGATGTGGGCAGTTGTAAGACAATCGGGAAGATTATTTATAGAATCCATTCAACTAGAAAAAGGTGTGATTTCTCATTACCTTCTCCAACAGCAGTATTCAGGGAATTCTGCCGAGTTATTATTTGATGAAGGTGGTAATTTATGGTTAGGAAATAGACTCGGTATGGCCATATTAAACACAAGAAAAAATCTTGTCCGGTATATTAGCGATGAGAGGGATATACAATATACATGGGCTTATGGCTTTGTGCAAAACGGATCAAATGTTTTAGCACTTTGCACTTCTTTAGATGGTTATAAAAGCAGGTTGCTAACAATTGAGCAATCCGGTAAGACTGTTTTCCCTTTTGCAAGCGAGATGGTAGTTTCTACCCACGAGGATGCCAGAGGTAATTTGTGGGTAGGAACAGATAATGCAGTTTATGTAATCGATTCCTACAGAAAACAGTATCGGCAAATAGATACAGCAAATGGGCTTGCTAACCCTTATATACAGAGTCTTTCGGGACAAAACGGTAAAATTAGCATAACTACTAACGGCGGATACAGCATCTATGATCCCTTAAAAAATACAATAACCCGCGTTACCAGAAACGAAGGGCTGGCTTCAGATACTGTTTATAGCGTTTTGACGGATGCACGGGGAGATGTATGGATAGCTGGTGCGAATAAAGGCTTAATTAAATACGAAAAAGAGAGTGGATTAATACTTCAAACAAATACAGATCGTGAATCGAAGAAAGATATAATTTTTCAAGTTTTGAAAGTAAATGGAAAAGTATGGGTTATGACAGCCCAGATTGGCCCGGGAATTATTGACATTGATGACAATACTATCCAATTTATCGAAAATCCGGCAGAGATAAATACCGGGGCATACAAAGGTGCCTATTTAGATAGCAAAAATAATGTTTGGTTAACCGGAACTCATGGATGGGGATTATATAAAGTAGATCCGGAAATGAAGGCCATCACCAGGTTCACTACCTGCGAAGGGCTTGGTGATAATTCTACTTACTCCACGGTTGAATTCAATGGGAGGTATATAATAAATACTGAGAGCAAAATTAATATACTGACGCCTCCGGAATTATCGGAAAATAAGTCGTGGAAAATTCAAACACTTCTGAATGGTAATATACCCAAAAGAGCCGGTACCTTTATGAGTGATGCACTAACAGAGGATGGAAGCTACCTATGGGGCGACATCGGACTTGCAGTTATCAACCCGATTGTAGCGGATACTTTAACCGGTAAAAATTTTATTACCGGGATAAGAATTATGGATAGAGACCTGCTACTTTTTGACAGAAATGCCTTTGGTACTGAAAATACAGATACACAAAAACAAAAAATCAATGCGGTTGAACTGGGTTACTTAGAAAAAGGTGTAGTGCGGTGGGATAGCCTTTCATTGCCTTTCGGGCTGCCGGTTAATCTCACTCTGCCCTTTGACCAGAATGTAGTTCAGTTTTCTTTTTCAGAATTGAGTGCAGGTCGCTTAGATACACTAAAGTTTGCCTATGCCCTGGAGGGGGTTGACAAAAGATGGACGATCACAACTGACCATTCAACCCGCACTTATTTAAATCTTAGTCCTGGAGATTATACTTTTAAAGTAACAAGCAAATGGAAAAATGGCAGTTGGAATGAGCCTGCTACATTTAGCTTTACCATTCGTCCGCCATGGTACCAAACCTGGTGGGCATACCTGATGTATGTAGTCGTTACTTTATCCTTGTTAAGAGGATATATCC
>JBIQMB010000362.1:0-4512 GCA_044463745.1 Chitinophagaceae bacterium
ATATGGTAAGTAACAAAAGGAACTCGTTTTTTTTCGCTCTGATTGTGAAGTAAAATTACTTTCTTACCGTAGCTTTTACATGTAAATTCTACCATAATACAGATAAACTCGTCCGGTAGCATGTTTTATGCGATGAAGGTTTTTGGGGGGTGCGTGGGTCGAAAAGCAGGGATTTTTGGCGCCACAAAGGCAGAATGACACGAAGAATCACAAAGGGAAGTGAGTTTTCCCTGCGTGAGCATAGCGTTCTTATTTCTCTGCGTTAAAAGAATGGGAGGATGTGCCGCCACAAAGACACGATGACACAAAGAATCACGAAGGGAAGTGATTTTTTCCTGCGTAAGCATAGCGTTCTTATTTCTCTGCGTTAAGCCAATGGGAAACCAAACCTAATACATCTACAGGTGAAGCTCCATCTATATGTCTGTCCTGGTGATCAATGCTTTGGTAACATATGAAATAAAATGATCAAACTTATAAGTGAATTTGTATCTTTCGCATATTTCTGCCTTGCCTTAACTAATAGGCATCTTCATTAATCATACGACATGACCCAGCTTGAGAAACTTTATCAATCCATCCAAAACCTAAAAGAATTAGGAGTACAGTTGCCAGACAAACTAATCGACGAAACTAACCGAGTTGAAGAAGAGATAATCAAAAATGATATTATTCCGGCGCTTTCCAAGACAATCAGTCCAATCATTAACCAAATCAAGCGGGAGATTATACTAGTGGTCGAATACGTACCTGACGAGCCTCTAAGTGTAAAGTTGACAAGGAAGCGTAGCTTGACAATACCACCAGAGATAGACATACCAACCGACAGAAAAAATCAAAGCTTTGTTGAGAGAGAGACCTATACTATTTCATCACACTCAAAATCTAGTAAAACTACTTTACGGGTAAAATTCCCAGACGGAAAAACAATTGCTCATCGTTTTGCATATGATACTTTGATTGAAGCAATTAGAAATATTGGGTATGAAAAGGTTAGGGCATTAAATCTAATCTGCTGCGGCGTTCCATTGGTATCGAATACGAAAGATGACTTCTATACTCAGCACGAGTTAACAAAAGGCGTATTTATAATGACACATTCTTCCACGAGGAGCAAAAAAGACCAATTGGACGAAATCTCAAAACGGTTAAAATTAAACTTGAAAGTCGAAATCGTATGACAGGCTACAGGCAACATTTCATTGGCTATATGCCGGCTGACGAATAAATGCTCATCCTTAGTAATTCTATTAAGCTTTTGTACTAAATTCGGCAGACGGAATACTAATTCCGGCACATCGGCAGTGAGTTAACCGTCGGTAGCTTCCAAGGCTATAAAACAACGACAGTGAATAAATTAACTGATAGTGATAAAATGTCAACTTTACAATCAATCACATTTGGTGTTATCGACTCGCAAAACCAATGCTAAAAACTAAAAGGGTCTATTTTGATACCAACGTAAGGACAGAAAAGATTAAATTTGAATCAGACAAAACGAACTTAAAACTAAATGGCGAAAAAGAACGGCAACGGAACTGAGGAACCGTTGGAAAAACAGCTCTGGAAATCGGCGGATAAGCTGCGGAAAAATATTGATGCAGCGGAATATAAACACGTGGTGCTGGGGCTCATCTTCCTGAAATACATCTCGGATGCGTTTGAGGAACTCTATGAGAAACTGGTTGCAGGTGAAGGGGAATATGCAGGAGCTGATGCGGAAGACAAGGACGAATACAAGGCGGAAAATGTCTTCTTTGTTCCACCTTCGGCCCGCTGGAAGTTTTTGCGCAGCCACGCCAAACAACCAACCATCGGAAAGACGATTGATGATGCCATGGATGCCATCGAAAGGGAAAACGTATCTCTGAAAGGTGTTTTGCCTAAAGTATATGCGCGGCAAAATCTGGATCCGACGAGTCTCGGAGAACTCATTGATCTCATCAGCAATATCGCGCTTGGCGATACCAAATCCCGCAGTGCGGATGTGCTGGGGCATGTGTTTGAATATTTCCTGGGAGAATTTGCCCTGGCGGAAGGTAAAAAAGGCGGACAGTTCTACACGCCAAGAAGCGTTGTGGAGCTTTTGGTGGAAATGCTGGAACCCTACAAAGGGCGGGTGTTTGACCCTTGCTGTGGTTCAGGAGGCATGTTTGTTCAGTCTGAGAAATTTGTGACCGAGCATCAGGGAAAGATTAACGACATTTCCATTTATGGGCAGGAAAGCAACCAGACTACCTGGCGACTTGCAAAAATGAACCTCGCCATTAGAGGCATTGACAGCTCGCAGGTGAAATGGAACAATGAAGGCTCTTTTTTGAATGATGCCCATAAAGATTTAAAAACTGATTATATTATTGCCAACCCACCTTTTAATGTGAGTGACTGGAGCGGGGATTTGTTGCGGTCCGACGGCCGCTGGAAATATGGCACTCCCCCAACGGGAAATGCCAATTACGCATGGATTCAACATTTTATGTATCACCTGGCACCAAGCGGACAAGCCGGTTTTGTATTGGCGAAAGGCGCCTTGACTTCTAAAAGTGGCGGGGAAGGCGAAATTCGGGCCGCACTGGTGGAAGCCGATTTGATTGATTGTATCGTCAACCTGCCTACCAAATTATTTTTAAATACTCAGATACCTGCGTCGCTTTGGTTTATGAGTCGTAACCGCAGCAACGGCAAGTTCCGAAACCGTACCGGGGAAATTCTCTTTATTGACGCCCGAAACCTGGGACATTTAATAAACCGCAGAACCCGCGAACTCTCTGAAGAAGATATTGCCCAAATTGCAGACACGTACCATAACTGGAGAAACCCTGATGGCAACTATGAAGACATCCCGGGCTTCTGTGCCCAAAGAGCGGGTTGCCGAACTCGACTATGTACTCACACCCGGCCGCTATGTAGGACTGGCGGAGGAAGCAGACGACTTTGACTTTCCCGAACGCTTTACGAGTTTGAAAGCTGAGTTTGAGGCGCAGTTGAAGGAAGAAGCCGAATTGAATGAGCGGATTGCTCAAAATCTTGCTAAAATCAAATTGGAAAATGAGTAAGAACGAAATCATACTGTACCAGACGGATGACTTACCCGAGCGGATTGAAGTGCGGCTGGATATGGACACGGTTTGGCTTACATTGAATCAAATTGCTCAACTTTTTGACCGTGACAAATCCGTCATTTCAAGACACTTAAGAAACATTTATAAAGAGGGAGAATTGAGCAGGGAGGCAACTGTTGCAAAAAATGCAACAGTTCAAATGGAGGCGGGGCGAGAAGTGACCAGAGAAATAGATTTTTACAATCTTGACGCCATTCTATCAGTGGGATATCGTGTCAATTCAAAACAAGGCACTCAGTTTCGTATATGGGCTACTAATGTGTTGCATGAGTACCTTCTTAAAGGTGCGGTTATAAACAAGCGCATGGATAGAATCGAAAACCATCAGTACAAACTGAGCAAGGAAATACAGGAAATTCGTTTACAACTCAAAACACACGACCTTCTCAGACAAGGTATCTTCTTTGATGGACAAATCTTTGATGCCTACGTTTTTGTGGCCGACCTGATCAAACGAGCCAGGAAAAGCATTTTCCTGCTTGATAATTACGTAGATGAAAGTATCTTAACGCTTTTGAGTAAACGAAAGGAAGGGGTCAGTGCAACCATTTACATTAAAAACATCAGTAAACAGATTGAGCTTGACCTGAAAAAACACAACAGCCAGTATCCGGCAATCAGCATAGTGGAATTTAAAGAAGCTCACGACCGTTTTTTGATATTAGACGAAAATGACTGTTACCACATCGGTGCCTCGCTCAAAGATTTAGGGAAGAAATGGTTTGCGTTTTCAAAGTTGGAGGGAATGACGGGGATGTTATTATCTAACCTGCAAAAAATGAAAAATGATGAGTGAGTGGAAGGAAATAAAATTGGGTGACCTTGGAACTGTTGTAACAGGTAAAACACCTTCCAAAAACAATCCAGAAGATTGGGGTAATGAAATTCTTTTCATAACACCTTCTGACTATGGCAGCTATCGGAAATGGGCAGATGGTAGCATTCGCAAATTATCGTCTGTCGGTGCTGAAAGATTGTCGAACAAAGTTTTACCAGTTGGTTCAATTTTGGTAACCTGCATTGGTTCAGATATGGGTAAGGTTGTAATGAATAAAAAAAATGCAATTACAAATCAACAAATCAATTCGATCATTACTAATAGTGATATTGTTACATCTGATTTTGCCTATTACCTACTTATCGATTTGTACGAAACTCTGAGAATTTATGGTGGTGACGGAACTGCGGTGCCAATAGTAAATAAAGGAGATTTTGAGAAGATTGATGCTCTGATCCCAGAAAAAGACGAACAAAACGCCATCGCCGAAGTCCTTTCCAGCTTAGACGACAAAATAGACTTATTGCATCGCCAAAACCAAACCCTGGAGCAAATGGCGGAGACGCTGTTTCGGCAGTGGTTTGTGGAAAGAGAAAGTCTGAACTATGATTC
>JBIQMB010000363.1:0-4481 GCA_044463745.1 Chitinophagaceae bacterium
ATTCGGGGTTAATCTTTTTGCCAACAAATTTCCTGACCTTGCGAAAAACAAAGAGCTCACCGAAAAGATGGAAAGATTCATTTCCGGAATAGTTAAGGACAAAGGTTGGTCTGAACATCTTGATTTCGATTTTCATTTCTATCCGTATCAGGATTTGATTGATTTAATTATTAAAGAAAACGTGAAGGTTGTGAGCTTCACGTTTGGACTGTTGGATGAAAAGAGTGTACAAAAGCTAAAGGAACACCAGATTGTATTGATAGGCACAGCCACCTGTTCAGAGGAGGCTTTACAGCTTGAAGAAATGGGTGCTGACCTGGTCATAGCTCAGGGAATAGAAGCCGGTGGACATCGCGGTACTTTTATTGAAGGAGTCCTTCCTCAAATCGGGCTTTTTTCTCTAATACCTCAAATCATAAATACGGTCAGGATTCCGGTAATCGCAGCAGGCGGTATTCACGATAGTAATACCATGGCAGCCGCCTTTGATCTGGGAGCTTCAGCGGTACAGATCGGTAGTCACTTCATACCGGCAACTGAAAGCTTAGCTACAGATGTTCAAAGAGAAATTCTCCGCAAAAGTGCGGACACATCAACTGTTTTGACAAGAAGCTTCAGTGGTCGCTGGGCTCGTGGCATAAGCAACGAATTTATAACCCGAACCAGCCACATGGAAATGCCTGAGTATCCGATTCAGAATATTCTTACCCGGCAGATGAGGGCGCTTGCCAGGGAGCATAATGACTATGAGTATGTTAGTGTTTGGGCGGGTCAGAATGCTTACTCCGGCAGAAAGGCTCCCACCTCCGAAATAATGAACGATTTAATTGAAAACTATAAAACCATCGAGCATTAAATAATGTATAATCGAAAGAGCTTGATAACCGCCTTGTAGCAGTCGTTGTTCCGTTTGGGAGAGTTTGACTGAGCCTAATTGATTCTTTCTTGTACTTAAGCTGATAATGCCATAACCTTAAAATATTCCATAGTTGCTGGTAGCTAACAATTATTATATAGTAATTTGTTTATGCCAGTTAAAAAACAAACACAATGATACCAGAAATTGTTTCAAATAAATAAAAAACCTACTCTCTGGTTTTATTATTTAATTGGTGGCTGGAACTGATAGATTTGGTTTCTACCTGTGGAATGCTATTCAGCTTTATGAAGAAATGAAATCTGCAAATATTGAATTGATTTCGGATTATCACGAAGAAATTTCAAATATAAAAGCCTTGATTAACATATTAAATCTGAAGTCAAAGTTCTTATTAGATTCATCTCTTATAGATGAGCCAATGTTTTATTAGGAGTACCTAACCATAAATAAAATTGATACTCTTGCGGTTTAAACTATCTCTAATCATTTTTCTACTAAAAACGTTCCACAAAGCCAATCATGAGCATGTCTCCCTATCACGCTCTATCATTGAGCCTGAGCCAGTCTACTATACCATCTTAAACGTATGCTTTTGAATTAATGGGATTATATATTTTGATACACTAATTTTCTGCTGGAATGGCATTTTAGGATAAAACTTTTATTCTAATATATTTTATGCTGCCATCCACGCCTCTTCAAGTTCGATTTATCTTTATCCCCACCCTATCCTTATTTGGTTGTAAAGCAGGTTAATTATTCTTAAATTACGGAAGAAAAGATAAAATTACAAACGACTGCATTGGCTACAACTATTCAAATACCAGTAAGAACCCACGAAAACTTTGGAGATAGTATCTCTAAATTAATTCGGACAATATCAGAGCTTCATTCTATTGAGGAAGACAATATTAATCTTGATTTTAGTCGAACAAAAATGTTGAATCCTTTTTTTTTATGTGGTCTTGCATGCGTAATTCAAAAACTTGGTCAGACAGGTAAAAAAATCAATTTCAATTTTCAGAACAATCCCAACATCAATTCTTATTTAAAGACAATTCATTTCCCAGATACTTTTTTTGCAGAAAGTAATACTGGCACTTCCTTAAACCAATATCTCTATAAAACTTATGTACCAATCATATCTTTTAAAACGGGATTGGACAATGATTGTTCTATGCGGAGAGAAAGCATTTTAAGCTCTGTTTCTCACGTTATCAAAAATCAATTAAAATTTTCTGGAAGGGAAAGACAGCCCTTATCTTACTTCTTAGATGAACTAACAAATAATATAAATGATCATTCTTATGCGTCAGAAGGATATGTATTCGCACAATTCTATCCCAATAGTCGGTATCTCGACTTGTGTATTTGTGATTCAGGCATCGGCATATATCAGTCATTTCTTAATAATAAGAATTTTAAGCCCATGAATGATATTGAGGCCATGCAGTTAGCTCTAAGTGGTCACTCTACCAAGGACAGGCCTGAAGCAAGGGGTTTTGGCATTTCCACTACAAGGCATATGTTAGTAAACGGACTAAAAGGAATATTATTTATATGGTCAGGTAATACAGCCTTCGCACAAAACGTTAATAAGGAAGTAATAGTAAATCTAGAAAGGAACAGTATTTTTAAAGGCACATTTATTGCTTTGCGTTTACCGACAATTATTCCGGGAGAGTTTGACTTTTATAAATTTGTTTAAATTAAATTGGTTTATTTACACTACATTTATATTCATTATCATGAGACGTAAAAATATTATTTCCGTTTTCAAACTGTTCGGCACTTCCGTCCATACGCGAGAATCATCAGGCCTATTAATGAATAAAGCCGAAAAATACCCCTTTAGCAGTGTGGAATTTGATTTCTCAAAAGTTAACTATATCAGCAGATCATTTGCGGATCAGTTTTACTTCGACAAGATTAATCTGGCAGAAAGGCTGAAGAAGAATATTATTATTACCAATGCAAATGAAGAAGTTGTACGCATGATAAATATTGTTTCCAAAACACAGAAAAAAGAGATCAAAAATCATTTTACGATTCCTGTTTTGAAATTCACTTCCAAAAAGAAGTTAGAAGATTTCTTTCTGAATATTTAACTCTGCCTCCGCTATTTTATAAGATAGATGGTGATAGCTATGGCGTAATTCAGTCTATCGCGTCAGTTAAAGATTACATCATCGTCTCTTAAACGTTAACTAACACCCGTTTCCTTATCCCACCATTTACGCGATTTGCGTATGGTTACAATCTGGCCTATATGGTAGGCATTGTGAAGAATAATGTCGCTCAGTATATCATGCCATTGGATTCCATTTTTATTAGATGCGTTTAATTTATCATCATCCGTTTCACGCAGCATAGTATGCCATTCTTCAAAAACAATGATGGCCCTCGCTCTGGTCTGCTCCCATGTGGAACCGTTAGCGTTCGAAAACGTTTCGTCATTACTAATCCGCACAAACTGGAAGTCCTCATCCTTAAACCGCTGCAAATAGAGATTGTTATAGAAGATTAGATGATGTACAATTTCAGAGATTGAATTTGTATCGGCATGCTCCTTCCAAACAGCATTTTCTTCTTCAAGATTTGCGGTTGCGATGGTGAAGGGAACAAACCACCCGGGTTTGTTGAATACCGATTCGAGCTGGCGAAGTAATAATTGTTTCATGAACTTTGTTTAATTAAGAACCCGAAGGTAATATCTGACTACGAAAAGTTTCTAACTTTCATAATGTTTTATCCATGCGGTAAAGCGCAGTATTTCAGAATGTCTTTGCCATGCGCATAAACATTTTTTTATTGCGCATCATTTTTGCAACGGTTGATCTACTGGATAAAAATGAAAAAATATGAAGACAAAAAAGCTAATTATAGCGGCGGTGGCCGGTACCGCTACCATGACTTTATTCAGTTATATCGTTTCGCGGATATGTAATAAAGATTTCAGTGAACCGAAGCTACTTGCCAGGGCAGAAGCAAAACAATTGAACATCCCTACTACCCTGGCACCGGTAGCCGGATGGGGCTCTCATCTGGGTATTGGTTTGACCTGGACTTATCTATTTTCTCTTTGCCAAAAAATTTTGGATAAAGACCCGGCCTTTAAAGACGTGCTTCTGTTTGGCACAGTTGATGGGTTATCAGCGATGGGTGCCTGGAAGATCATCTTAAAAGAACTACCGCCCCGATCTGATGAATACTATAAACATTATTTTCTACAACTTTTCATTTCGCACTTTATTTTTTTTGGAACATTGGCTGCGGCAGAGAAGGTAATGAGGGGGAATGAGTAAGGAGAAGTGAGACAGAATGAGAGACGAGCAATGGGTGGGCAGTAACAAATTATAAATTATGGATTTTCGGGAGGAACGCACCGGTTTCCTTAAACAGATTTAATAGAGAGATTTTAAAAAGATGTTGGCTTCAGAACTTCACAATCTTCCGGACTATGAGGGGCATGAAAGAGTGAGCAACTTCAAAGCTCTTGAAAGATATTCACAAAAGAAAGTCTGCACTTCTTTCGGCGGATTGATAAATTCTCAGTGATAGGCATGCCTTCCACCGCCTAAAATCTCTCCTAAAAAAAGCA
>JBIQMB010000364.1:0-4459 GCA_044463745.1 Chitinophagaceae bacterium
AGCATATTTAATCATGTTAGCTTCGTCGCCTGCATTTTTATAATGCAGTTCCAACCATTGATAAGGAAGCTTAAAACCGTCGTCATCCATACCCACCTGACCGCTGATTTTTGCATCTGCCAGTTTGGTGAAGTACTTAAGAGCGGTAGCCTCATCTTTTGCGTTAATAGCAGCTTTACCAATATTCAAAACAAGGGTTGTATCCACCTTGCCGATTTTAGCCCATTCATTCTCGGAAATGTAATGGCCAATGTTGTCAGCTTTAATAAAGTTGTTCATTGCTTTTTCAAAATCTTCTTTACTTTGCGATTGAGCGGCTTTATTAAAATCATCAACAGCATCCTGATAGTAACCGGTGTACATATCAAAAACAGGCTGGTAATTATCCTGCATGATGGCCAGTTTAGCTTTCATATTGGCAGAATCTGCCACTGCTTTTTGGAAAGCCTCAAAGGCGACAGCTCTTGCATCACCGCTGTACAGGCTATGCAATGCAGCACTATCAGCTATCTTAGCATAGATCTTACTTTTTAAATAAATAGCCTCAGCGTCTTTTGGATTTTTTTCAAGCAAAGCATCTACTTCGGATTTCGCTTTTTCAAAATCATTGGATGAAAAATATTTGTTAGCTTTTTTTAATGTTTGCCCAAAGCTTAACGAAACAAGGCAAGTCATGATTAACGGAAGAATTATTCTTTTCATTTATCTTGGCAATTTTGATTTAGTCAATATAGGTTTCAAATTTATTTATTTATTTCCTCATCCGAATCGTTTTCATCAAATTTTTCATCAGAATTTTCTGAATCATCGGCTGTGCTTGAATCATCGCTTTCGGAAGAACTGCTTTCTTCAGATGAATTTCCGTCTGTTACAGTTGCATCTTCGCCGTTAATTTCTTCTTCCTCATCTGCTTCCATTTCATCAATTTTTGTGATCGCAGCTATCTCATCACCGTCGTCAACCCGAATGAGTGTTACGCCCTGTGTTGCCCGACCAGCCTCTCTTACCGAAGAAACAGATGTACGAATGGTAACACCGGATTTACAAATGATCATTAAATCCTGAGCTTCGGTTACGCTGAGCATTCCTACCAGTTCGCCGGTTTTGGGAGTAATGTTAATTGTCTTAACCCCTTTACCTCCCCGATTGGTTACCCTGTATTCTGAAATTTTTGTGCGTTTTCCAAAACCACGCGCACTCAATACAAGAACAGTATGTTCTTCGTCATCTTCTTTTACACAAATCATGCCGATTACTTCATCCTGTTCACTCTCTACGCTGATTCCAAATACGCCAATAGCACCCCGACCTGTAGGCCGAACTTTTTCTTCGGGAAACCGGATAGCCCTGCCGCTTTTCACGGCCATCATTATTTCATTGGTTCCGTCGGTCAGGCAGGCATCAAGCAACTGATCGCCTTCATTAATGGTAATGGCAATGATACCGTTTTGGCGTGGACGGCTAAAGTCTTCCAGTTTGGTTTTCTTAATGATACCTTTTCTGGTACATAAAACGATATAGTGATTTTCGATGTATTCTGTATCCTTCAGATCACGTACACCAATGACCGTACGAACTTTATCGTCGGGTGGAATAGATATAAGATTCTGAATAGCCCTGCCTTTACTCACTTTGTCACCGTCGGTTATTTCATACACTTTGAGCCAGAAACACCTCCCCATCTCCGTAAAGAACAACAAGGTATGATGTGTAGTAGTAGAAAAAAGCTGCTCAATAAAATCTTCATCCCTAATCTGCGCACCGCGCGATCCCCTGCCTCCCCTGCGCTGCTGGCGATAATCTTTGGCGGGCGTACGCTTAATGTATCCAAGGTGCGAGATGGTAACAATCACATCTTCCTGTTCTATCAGGTCTTCGATACTGATGTCATCAGCCAGATAAATGATCTCAGATTTTCTATCATCACCATACTTCTCTTTTACCTCTATCAACTCTTCTTTTACAATGTTGAATTGCAATTCTTCGCTTCCCAGAATATCTTTAAGGCGCTTGATGGTTTCCATTACCTGCTGGTGCTCTTCCCGAATCTTATCCCGCTCCATACCTGTCAAGCGCTGCAATCTCAATTCCAATACAGCTTTGGCCTGTATTTCGCTCATGCCGAAAGTGGAGATAAGGCCGGTTTTGGCTGCATCAGGTGTTGCAGAATTTCTGATTAATGAAATGACCTCATCAAGATGGTCAAGTGCTATCAGAAACCCTTCCAATATATGAGCTCTTTCTTCGGCTTTTTTAAGTTCAAATTTTGTTCTACGAACGATGACTTCATGCCTGAAATGAACAAATGCAGAAATCAACTCCTTAATATTCAAAGTTCTTGGCCTTCCATTCAGTAAAGCGACATTGTTTATGCCGAAGGAAGTTTGTAACTCAGAATATTTGTACAATTGATTAATGACGACCTGTGCAATAGCATCTCGTTTCAGTTCTACGACAATCCTCGTACCTTCCTTGGCATTACTTTCATTGTTTACATCCGAAACGCCGTCAATCACTTTATCATGGATAAGATTGCCGATTTTTTCAGTCAGCGCATCCCGGTTAACCTGATAAGGAACGGAAGTAATTACAATGGATTCCCTCCCGTTAGATGCAGTTTCAACATTTACGTTTCCGCGCACCACTACCCTACCGCGTCCTGTGTGCATGGCTTCTTTAACTCCATCATAGCCGTAGATAATGCCTCCTGTAGGAAAATCAGGTGCCTTTACTATTTTGATCAGGTCATCAATCTCAATTTCCTGATTGTCGATGTATGCAATACAACCATCCACAACTTCCGTCAGGTTATGAGGAACCATATTTGTAGCCATACCAACGGCTATCCCGCTTGCACCGTTAAGTAGCAACTGAGGAATACGGGAAGGTAATACGGTCGGCTCTTTCGTGCTATCGTCGTAGTTGCTTTGCCAATCTACCGTATCTTTTTCGATATCTTCCAGCATCGATTCAGCTATCCGTTGCAACCTTACCTCAGTATATCGCATGGCTGCCGGCTCGTCGCCATCCTGGCTTCCAAAGTTTCCATGTCCATCAATCAGGGTATAACGCATGCTCCAATCCTGCGCCATGCGCACAATTGTGCCATAAATGGAGGAGTCACCATGCGGATGGTATTTACCCATCACATCACCCACAATACGGGCAGATTTCTTATGCGGTTTGTTGAATGTGTTTCCCATTTCATACATACCGTAAAGGATGCGCCGATGTACGGGTTTTAGTCCGTCGCGTGCATCAGGTAATGCTCGCCCTACAATGACACTCATCGAGTAATCAATGTAGGCTGATTTCATTTGTTCTTCAATGTTTACGGGGATAATCCTTCCACGGTTGCCCAGATCTTCGGGTAATTCTTCTTCGTTGATTTCCATAATTTTTGAGTATCTGCAAATATACCTCTAAAAGGGGGTTTTTAACGCTGAAATAAAGAGTTTTAAGAAGACTTTTTGCACATTTTTTCATCCATTGTGGATAATTTTTTTGTAATAAGATAAAACTTCGTTCTCTGCAATAAAATCATGGAAATAATTCGCTTTTCCGGTTAAATCAGAACGACAATTTTCATTAATTTTTAAAAACGAAAACGACATATTCACCCTTTAACTTCAAACGAAATTTGAATATGGTCAATCGTTCAAAAAATTGATTTGAGATGGATGCCGCCATTCAAATTCAAACTGCTTAATTTTGCGCGGTATGAAAAAAATACTTCTATTCGGAGCAGGTAAATCTGCAACCACACTCATTGACTTTCTGGCTAACTATTGTGAAGAAAACCAACATCAATTTTTGATATGTGACCGTGAAGTTGGACATGTAAAACCCAGACTTGAAAAGTTTAAAAATACTGAATGTATGAGTCTGGATGTAACGGACCAGCAGCAAAGACAATCTGTGATTTCGCAAGCGGACCTTGTCATTTCGCTGTTGCCTCCATCGCTTCATATTCTGGTGGCGAGAGATTGCCTGAAATTTTATAAAAATTTGTTGACAGCATCTTATATCGACGATCAATTGATGGATCTTGCAGATGAAATTAAAAGACGAGATATCCTGTTTATCTCCGAAATGGGACTCGATCCGGGCATTGACCACATGAGTGCTATGCACATCATTGACCGGTTAAAAAAGCAGGAAGCTTCTATTCACTCTTTTTACTCGCATTGCGGCGGGTTGGTAGCCCCGGAAAGTGATGATAACCCCTGGCATTATAAAATAACCTGGAATCCGCGCAATGTAGTAACAGCCGGTAGTGCAGGAGCCAAATACCTTGAAAGCGGTCAGTACAAAGAAATAGGCTATAAAGAAATATTTTCTTTCCCCGACCAAAAAATTCAGATTCCCGAAATAGGAACATTGGCCTGGTATGCCAACAGAGACTCCATTTCGTATCTGAAAACATATGGCCTTGAAGGTCTGGATACCTTTATACGAA
>JBIQMB010000365.1:0-4447 GCA_044463745.1 Chitinophagaceae bacterium
AGTTGGTAATTTGACCTGTATAAAATCCTGGCATGATAGAAACCCCATTCAGATATAATAATTGAAATAACAAATCAGACACAAACATGGAAAGCAGCGGAAGCAAAAATGCAAGTTTCTTCTCCTTAATAATAGCACCTCCAAAAATAGCCATGGCAATCTGTGGCGCAAATCCGTAGGGACGATTAGGCAAAACCCTGTATAGTGCCGAAATAGCAATCAATAACAAAAAACTAAACAACAATTGCTTTGAAATTTTCATATCGTTTCTTTTGTGCAAAAGTAATGAATATGCCTGATGGCAGAAATCAAAATTTTTCACCGGGCTTTATCAATTCCGGAAATTGTTTTTGAAATCTTTTTATCCGCGGAATGGATTCATGCATAACATACGGATTATATGGGTTGCGTTTTACAAAATCCTGATGCTCCGGCTCTGCTTCCCAAAAACGCGTAAAGGCTACAAGCTGCACGGCGATTGGTTTTTTGTATCTGCCCGAAGTGTTCAATTCGTCAATGTATTTTTCAACCATATCTTTTTCTTGCTCATTGCGGTAAAATACCACAGAACGGTATTGCTCACCCAAATCCGACCCCTGACCATTTACCTGAGTGGGATCCTGCGAGGCAAAATAAACTTTGAGAAGTGTGGGGTAATCAATCACAGAAGAATCATAATAGATATTCACCATTTCAGCATGGCAGGTAGGTCCCTTTCCCAGATCATAATAAGTGGGATTGGGTTTCGTTCCTCCTGCATAACCTGATACAGCCTCATGTACTCCTTTCACGCTTTCAAAAATGGCTTCCTCGCACCAGAAACATCCGGCAGCAAAAGTAGCTTCGCTAAGTCCGGCAGTATTGATGGCGCTCTCGGCCGAAGTCTTTTTTTGAGCTGCCTGTTGTTCGCAGGTAGAGAAACCGGCAGCGAGTGTGAGGAGGATAATGGGAAATATTTTCATGGGATAAATTTAGAAAGTAAGTTACGAAATCCAGTACAAAAATGCTGTTAAGGTTGGCTGTTGGATTTATAATTTCGGAGTTGTTATAAGGAAAACACCCATGATATCTGAAAGCTCAGCGTCCCGTGCCGGAGACACTGAGTGGAAGGGGAGAAAGGAATCCTCAGCGTCCCGTACCGGAGACACCAAGACGAAGATGAAAAGATAGTAGTGAAGACAAAGGCTCGAATATCTGCGCCTGCGCAGCTTTTCAACGTAGCTTTTATCCATTAATTAACCAGCAAATTGCATCCCCTAACCAGACTGGTATCTCCTCTTCCCGTAATCTCAAATGTTCCGTTCCGATATACTTTTCCCAGATCTTCGGTAGCAATAAAACTGCACGAATAAAGATTGGCCAGATCAATGATGTTTATAAATCCAGAAGCAGGCTGCCTTGCAGAAGGCTTGAGGATAGATAAAGGATCGGTGGCGTCGCGGACAAAAACCCTCATCCATGGTGGGCAGTGAAAAATACCATCACCCAATGAATAAGCCTGAGATAATAATTCCGTCATCCCATATTCAGAATGAATACTTTCCGTTCCAAGCCTCTCTGTCAGTTTTTGATGCACCTCACTGCGGATCATTTCCTTTCTGCGGCCTTTCATCCCACCCGTTTCCATGATCACCGTATTACGCAATTTCATCCGGTATTTTTCTGCCAGATCGAGGAGGGCAAAAGTAACCCCAATCAAAAGTGTTTTCTGACCGATTAATTCATTGTGAGCAAGTATTTGAAAAACTTTATCGTAATCGTATAAATAAAATCCGCTGTTTTTATTTTCACTTTTGTTTATCAGTGTATCTACCATCGCTATCAATGAGGAATTTTGTCGCTCCAGGTAGCCGGGCAGCAACCCGATGATGCAATAATCTGCACACGACCCGTAAAAAATCTGAAAGGCAGTAAGAAAACTTCTCTCATAAATATGCCATTTCTTTAAATAATGACGACTTGTGTTTTGCTGGGTAGTGCCACTACTTTCAAAAGTCAATTCAGGGTTGAATTGCGTAGTCATGACCTCATGCGTCTTAAAAAAAGATATGGGAAGAAAAGGAATTGTTTTCAGACTGTTAATTTCTTCGGGATTAATATTTAAAAGATCAACAAATGATTTATACGTCTTATTTTGCCGATATTGAAAATGAAAAATATCGAGAGCCTTCTTTTCAAAATCATAATAAGAAGTTTGAAAAATGCCTGATTCGGTGGCTGATATTTCGGAAAGATTTTTCAGTTTTAATTAATTAATTTTGATGTTCAAACCACAAAGATGAGAAACTATCTATTTATTTCCATAGTGCTTTTCATATTCCTGGCCGGTTGCGGTAAAAATAAGGTTGGCGATAAGCCTATGCTGAAACTCGATCGGGTGAACACCCATGATGTTCCGCGGAATTCATATCTGCGCTTTTCATTTACATTTACCAGCGGTGTTGTGGCTGATTCTATATTTGTAGATAAAATCGTTCCGGATTGCTCGGATACCGAATTTTCATCCTGGTTTAAGGTTCCATCTTACCCTACGGTGGATGAAGGGTCTATGGAGCTTACTTTTGTAAATGGTTTTTCAGATACTTATGTAGATCTGCGAAGCCCATTATGTGGAGCGGAGGATTCGGCTACTTTCAAGTTTGTTTTAAAAGATATAAATGGCAAAGTTAGTGACACCGTTACCTCTCCCGTAATCGTCATTTATTAATACGGTTTGCTTTGAAGAGCGCATTTCACTTTTTGCTCTTTAGCAGTATTTTTATTTCCTTATGTGCAGTGGCTTTTTGTATGCAGACCAGTGTGTTGCTGGGGCTTCCATTGAATAATCATGGCTTTTATTTCTTTGTGTTCGGAGCCACGCTGGTACAGTATAACCTGCATTATGTGTCGAAAAAAGTAGCGGTGGATGGATCGCCACGGTTTGCCTGGACACACTATCGTAAAAAGACCCATTATGTGTTGATAGCCGTGGGAACGCTGATGATATTTTACAGTTTATTCACCTTTGAGCTGGTACATTATTTTATTCTTTTGGTATTAGGCCTTATTTCCTTTTTGTACTCTTTTCCGTTTCTACCTTTTGCCCGTAAAAAGAGACTGAAAGATTTCGGCGTCGTCAAAATTTTTGTGCTGTCATTGGTATGGACCCTCGTTACGGTATGGTTTCCGGCAAGTACATTTACTTACCATACTGAGCTATTTTATTTTGTATTGGTCAAGCGGTTTATTTTCATGTTTGTATTGTGTTTGGTTTTCGATATTCGCGATATGAAGGTGGATAAAGAAGCCGGCATTCTTACCATACCCGTGTTGGTGGGGAGGGATCGTGCTTATTCGCTTTCCTATGCGCTGCTGATATTTTTCATTTTGATTGTCCTCATCGAAAATTTGCTTTATCCCGGCAGGTTTTTAATTCCCTTTTTAATTTCTGTGATAGCCACGACTGCTGTCATTCAATATTCAAAGAAAAATAATTCGGATATTACCTGCCTGTTTGGTATTGACGGCATGATGTTGTTGCAATCAATATTGATCTGGATATTCACCCTAAACGGCTAAATTTGTAAATCTCAAAATTTTAAATAATAGTATGGCAAAAAGTAATTCTTCATTCTCATTACAACCAAAATCTGTTGAGTTTTTAAAACAATATGTAAACACGCATTCGCCCGTGGGAGCCGAGCATAGCGGACAAAAGGTGTGGCTTAATTATATAAAAAAATATGTGGACACCACCTTTACTGATCCGTATGGCACAGCGGTAGGCGTTATCAACCCTGATAAAAAATTTAAGGTTGTCATTGAAGCTCATGCCGATGAAATAAGCTGGTTTGTTAGTTATATCAACCCTGATGGCTTTATTTATCTGAAAAGAAACGGAGGTGTGGATAATATGATTGCTCCGTCGCAACGGGTTATCATCCACGGGCGTAAAGGCCCTGTCAAAGCGGTTTTCGGCTGGCCTGCTATCCATACCCGCACCGGAAAAGAGGATAAAGATTTTAAGATGAAAGTTGAAAATCTGTTTCTGGATTGCGGTGCAAGAAAAAAAGAAGAAGTGGAGGAACTGGGTGTTCATGTGGGCGCCATGGTTACTTATGTAGATAGTTTTGATGAACTGGCGAATGATAATTATATCGCCAGAGCTTTCGATAATCGCATCGGCGGGTTTATGATAGCAGAGGTTGCACGATTATTAAAAGAAAATAAAAAGAGTCTTCCATATTCATTATATGTGGTTAATGCGGTACAGGAAGAAATCGGTTTAAGAGGTGCTGAAATGATAGCTCGTCGAATAAAGCCGGATGTGGCCATTATTACGGATGTGACGCACGATACGGGTACACCCATGATTAATAAAAATCAACAAGGCGACTGCTCTTGCGGCAAAGGACCTGCATTAACCTATGGCCCGGCAGTCCATAACAAGTTGCTTTCTTTCATTCAG
>JBIQMB010000366.1:0-4437 GCA_044463745.1 Chitinophagaceae bacterium
ATGTCAATTAAAAAATATCAAAATTTACAACGACCGTAATTTTACGGTCTTGCAAAAACAGAATGTGCGCTTTATGTTTGCATTATCAGTTTTTTAAAACGCTTATCTCGCTTTTAGAAATTAGATTTTTCTCAATCCGTTTCTGTGAATAACCAAAGTTTAATAGGTAATTTAAATCACAGAAAATGAACCAAAGCTTAACTCCGATTAAAACATTTTTTAGAAGATTCCTTCTTCATCTGAGGGTTATCTTTTATCCACCGATCGAAAAGGATCTTTGTCCGATTCGCATTCGGCAAAGAAATTTTATAGATAAATAAAAAACACCATCAACATTCTATTTTAAAACCCGCTAATCTGATATTCATTGTTGCCAAATTTTTAAAAGATAAAATTGTCACACAATGAAAATTAATAACACATTAAAATTTGTATTTATACTCCTCATCGTATTCGTCGGCTTCAAATCAAATGGACAGGGCTCAGAGCAGCCGGAATTCAAAACCTTCCGGATTGATACCTCGGGCGATAAGTTGTTTATCAACTGGTCAACCGTATCCGTAGATGGTTATAATTATTTTGAGATTGAAAAAAGCAGGAACGGAAAAGACTTTAAAACTTTCGCCTATGTTTTGGGTGCTGATCCGCAAAAAGCAGAAAACGAATTTGGCTATTACGACAAATTAAAAGGACAAAAAGGAAAACTTTATTACAGAATCAAGCATGTGGATGAAAATGGGGAGATACGGTTTAGTGATATACAAGGCATCAAGATTTAAAAAATATTCAACTCGTTTTCTTTGGGGGTTACAGAACCTAATCGGTTCTTAACAAAATGCCGCATGTCTATGCGGCTTTTTTCATTACATCAATCATCATTAATCTCCTAATAAACCTACTTTTGCCAACTCTTGGTTACATTATTATATATATAAGAGCAATGAGTTCGCGGCCACCAGGACAAGGACCGATTAGCAAGAAAACCACATAAAGGGAATTTTGTTAATGTAAAAAAAAATAGAAAATGTATTTTTAAGATGTGCCAAAATAAAAAATATACTTTACCTTTGCAGCCATTAAAAATTTTTAAACAATAAGATGTCTTATTTAACTTCCGAAATTAAAGCAGAATATTTTAAAGAATATGGAGGATCTGAAACAAACACGGGTTCTGTAGAAGCACAAGTTGCTATTCTTACCAAAAGGATCAACCATATTTCTGAGCACCTTAAAAAGAATGGAAAAGACTACAGCAGCGAACGCGGGCTGATCCAGATGGTAGGAAAAAGGAAAAGCCTGTTGGCTTACCTGACTAAACGTGATTTGGAAGGATACCGGTCCTTAATTGAAAAGTTAGGTCTGCGCAAATAATAGATCCAGTTTTCCATAAAAGATATTTCAGGTATTCCCAACTAATGTATGGTTGGGAATACTTTTTTAAACACTTACGATAAAATTATTTATGAATATACCCACTCCCATAAACGTTAGTTTTGATCCGGGCGATGGTAAAACGATTACCCTTGAAACCGGCAAGGTGGCACGTCAGGCTGATGGTGCCGTAATGTTAAAACAAGGGAATTGCATTATTTTGGCTACCGTAGTAGCTGCTCACGAACCAAGAGAAGGCCAGTCCTTTTTTCCTTTAACCGTAGATTATCAGGAGAAGTTTGCTTCAGCCGGCCGTATCCCTGGTTCTTTCTTCAAAAGGGAAGCCCGCTTGAATGATTATGAAATATTGACTTCGCGCCTGATTGATCGCGCATTGAGGCCTTTGTTTCCTGATGATTATCTGTGCGAAGTACAGGTGTTGGTTTCGCTGGTTTCGAGTGATACCGAAATTATGCCCGATTCGCTCGCTTGTCTTGCTGCCTCTGCAGCACTTGCTGTTTCCGATGTGCCCATTCAGGAAATTATTTCAGAAGTGAGAATAGCTCGCGTGGATGGTCAGTTTGTAATCAACCCGACCCGCAGCGAACTGGCAAAGGCTGATCTTGAATTTATAGTTGCCGCTACCGAAAAGAATATCATGATGGTAGAAGGAGAAGCGAAGGAATGCCAGGAAGAAGATTTGGTACACGCCATAGAGAAGGCACACGAGGCCATCCGGATACAAATTAAAGCACAGGAAGAGCTGCGTGATAAAATTGGTGCCAAGCCAAAAAGAGATTATGAGAAGCCCTATAGAAATGAAGAGCTTCAAAAGAAGATTAATGATTTCGCCACCGAAAGATTGCACAAGATAGCTGCGACCCCTTCCGCTAAAGCCGAAAGATCTGAGGCTTTTGAAAAGCTGAAAGAAGAGTTGGTAGAATACTTGGGCGAATTATCTGAAGAAGATGAACCGCTTGTAGGTTACTATTACCATGACTTGCAGTACCATGTTGTGCGCGACATGATTCTGGACGAACGCGTCAGACTAGATGGCCGTTCGTTGGATCAGATCAGGCCACTGACAATGGAAGTAAGCCCTTTGCCAAGCCCACACGGGTCCTCGCTCTTTACACGCGGCGAAACACAATCATTAACCACTGTTACCCTCGGCACACCGCTTGATGAACTTTTAGCTGAAAGTGCTGCCGAAAGTAAATATTCAAAGTTTTTCCTGCATTATAACTTCCCTCCGTTTTCGACGGGAGAAATTAAAATGATGCGTGGACCCGCTCGTCGCGAAGTAGGGCATGGTAATCTGGCTATGCGTTCGCTAAAACAGATTATGCCGGGTGGCGAATATCCTTATACCGTACGTGTTGTAAGCGATATCCTGGAAAGTAATGGTTCATCGTCAATGGCTACGGTTTGTGCAGGTTCACTGGCTCTTATGGATGCGGGTGTACCATTTAAGAAACACGTGAGCGGTATTGCCATGGGGCTTATATCCAAAGGAGAGAAGTACGCAATTTTATCCGACATATTGGGAGATGAAGATCATCTGGGAGATATGGACTTTAAGGTAACCGGTACCCGCGATGGTATCTGTGGTGTACAAATGGATATTAAAGTGGATGGCCTGAGTATGGATATCATGAGGCAGGCGCTTGACCAGGCTAAAAAAGGACGTTTACATATTCTGGATGCCATGTATAATACCATTCCTGAACACAGGGAAGATGTGAAACCGCATGCACCAAGAATGGTTAAGCTTATCATCGATTCAGAATTTATAGGAGCTGTGATCGGGCCTGGCGGAAAGATCATTCAGGAAATTCAGAAAGAAACCGGTACTACTATCAATATAGAAGAAGTTGGAAAAACCGGAGAAGTCAGCATTTTCTCTGTCAATAAAGAAAATCTGGATAAAGCGGTTAGTTGGGTTAACAGTATTGTTGCCGTTCCTGAAATTGGCGATGAATATGAAGGAACCGTAAAGGGAATTAAAGAGTTTGGTGCTTTTGTAGAATTCTTGCCCGGTAAACAAGGTTTATTGCATATCTCTGAAATCATGTGGAAGAGGCTCGAAACCATGGATAACGTTTTCCAGGAAGGCGATCAGGTACGTGTTAAATTGATTGGAATTGATCCTAAAACCGGTAAGTTCAAATTGAGCCGAAAAGCCCTATTACCCAAACCCGAAGGATTTGTCAACAAAGAGGGGAGGGAGAATAGAGAGGGACACGGTCATCGCAGAGAACGGAATTTCGATAAGAAATAAAACGGATCATTATTAAATAACTTTTAAAAGCTTGTATTCAATTACGGGCTTTTTCTGTTTATGAAAGAATATTTAAAAATCAAAATTGGCCCTTTAAACACAGAACAGCCCGATATCCTGGTTGCATTTTTATCCGACCTGGACTTTTATGCCTTCGAAACAGATGGTGATTTTTTATTTGCATTTATAGAAAAGCCGTTATTCAACCGGGATTCCTTTGAAGATTTACTTCCCGAAAATGCAGGATACGAAATTGAAACCATCCGTGACCGGAACTGGAATGAGGAATGGGAAAAAAATTTCGACCCCGTTATTGTCGGAAAGTTTGTAGCCGTCCGTGCACGGTTTCATCAAGCTATTCCTGAAGTAAAGCACGAAATTCTGATCACGCCGAAAATGAGTTTTGGTACAGGCCATCATGCCACCACTTATATGATGATGGAATGGATGGAGGAGATGGATTTTAAAGAAAAAACAATAGCTGATTTTGGAACCGGTACCGGTGTTCTGGCTATCCTGGCCGAAAAACTTGGAGCCGCTTCGGTACTTGCTATAGATAATGATGACTGGAGTATTTTAAATACAGAGGAGAACATTTCAGAAAATAATTGCAGTCGTATCCAGGTGATAAAAGGCGAAAGTATAAATGTTGAAGACGCATTCGATATTATTTTGGCCAACATTAATCGGAATATACTCACATCTCGTGCACAAAACCTGAGCGACAAAATCGCTTCGGGTGGCTATTTGCTTATATCCGGCTTCCTGCCCGAAGATGTTCCTTT
>JBIQMB010000367.1:0-4411 GCA_044463745.1 Chitinophagaceae bacterium
AAAAGTACACTTTCGTACTTTTTGAAGTCGGGGAAAGATGCTTTAATTATGTTTGATGTTAAAGGACAGGCTTTTTGAAGATTTTTGAGTATCACCTTTCAATAAGGATTTTCCTACACCACCAATCCTATCCCGAACAAAATGGCAAACAACAAAGTACTTAATGAAAGTTTCTTTAATTCAGGATACAACTCTTCCGGGCGCTCATTTTTCATAACTACCCGGATGCTGTTTACGATACCAATAAAGGAGATGAGATAAATCCATTTTATGGGAGATGAACCAACAGAAAATGTGTAAATCACCGAGGCTGACATGCCCAAAATAAGAAGCATAGCATGGTAGACTTTGGCTTTCTTAAGTCCCAATTTCACAACAAGTGTGTGCTTGTTATGCATCGCGTCATTTTCTCTGTCGCGCAGATTATTCAGGTTTAGCACCCCGGTACTAAAGCAGCCCATGGAAATTGCCGGCAAAAACTCGAGTGACGAAACGGTATGTGTATGTAAAAAATAGGTACCCATAACCCCAATCAGTCCAAAAAATAGAAAAACAAAAAAGTCGCCGAATCCCTGATAGCCATAAGGCCGTTTACCAACCGTGTATTTAACAGCAGCAGCAATGGCAGCGATACCTGCAATGAAAAAGATAAACCCATAAGAAAACTTCAACCCTTTTGTTCCTTCAATGATGAGGAACACTCCGGTAATAAGGGACAAAACGATAAAGAGAATGATCGCGTTCCGCATTTGTGTACGGCTGATAGCTCCGGCTTGCAACGCCCTCTTTGGGCCAATCCGGCTGTCATTGTCCACCCCCTTCACGGTATCTCCATAATCGTTGGCCAGATTACTCAATATCTGCAAAAACAGTGTAGTGAAAAAAGCCAGAATAAAAACGCTCCAACTGAATTCGTGATGAAAAGCAGCCAGAAAACTCCCCATCATGATGGTGGATAATGCCAATGGCAAAGTGTGAAGCCTGAAAGACTCAACCCAAGCTTTAGTAGAGGTCATTGGTTATGGGAATTTTGGAAATTGATTAAAATCAGGATCTCTCTTCTCCAGAAAAGCATTCTTTCCTTCTTTCGCTTCCTCTGTGGTATAAAGCAATCGCGTGGCTTCTCCCGCATAAACCTGCTGTCCTATCAGTCCATCATCAATCAGGTTCATCGCAAATTTGGTCATCTTAATCGCAGTCGGACTTTTAGTCAATATTTCCTGTGCCCATTCATATGCGGTTTGTTCTAATTCGGCATGGGGAACAACGGCATTAACCATCCCCATTTCAAAAGCCTCCTGTGCAGAATAGGAACGGCCTAAAAAGAAAATTTCTCTTGCTCTTTTTTGCCCTACCTGACGTGCCAGATAAGCCGATCCAAAACCGCCATCCACACTCGCTACATTTACATCAGTCTGTTTAAAAATCGCATGTTCCTTACTGGCCAGAGTCAGGTCACAAACCACATGTAAGCTATGACCTCCCCCCACTGCCCATCCCGGCACTACGGCTATCACCACCTTATTCATAAAACGTATTTGTCGCTGCACATCCAGAATGTTAAACCGGTTTACACCATCTCCGCCCTTATAACCGGTATCTGAGCGCACACGCTGATCGCCTCCCGAACAAAACGCCCACCCGCCATCCTTAGCCGATGGCCCTTCGCCACTGATAAGCACCACACCTACCTCCTGCGATTCATGGGCAATGGTGAGAGCCTCTAATAATTGCGAAACGGTTTCAGGACGAAAAGCATTCCTTACTTCGGGTCGGTTGAAGGCTATCCGTGCTACCCCATTGCATTGTCTGAATGTAATATCGGTGTATTCTTTTACGGTTTGCCAGATAATATTTTTGTTCATGATTGAAGGTTTACTTTTATGTATTTCCAAAACGATTCCAGCACTTCAGGATTCTTCTCAGCATTGGTAAAAATTTCTAAAACAGTCCTGCTCATTTTGTTATTAAACATTGAGTTCAGCGAAGATTGAAGCGAGTCATCGTCCTGCGCCGAAAGATAACGCCAATTAAATTGCCTTGCCAGATTTTCAACATTCGTTTTCATCGAAGTTTCAAAAAACTGCTCCATCTCCTCTACCTGATCCGGCCCTGAAATAATTCTGAAAATGCCGCCACCGCTATTATTAATAACAATGATATTCAGATTATTGATGTCAGAATCATTCCACAAACCATTGATATCATATTGAAAAGCTACATCGCCGGTGATTAATAAAAACTGCTTTTCGGGCGAGGCAGATGCCGCTCCCATTGCAGTGCTGGTACATCCGTCAATACCGCTGGTGCCCCGATTGCACCATGCCATGTTTTCAGTATTGAATAACTGTGCATACCGAATGGGTGAACTGTTTGAAAGATGCAAAATGGTTTCAGTTGGTATGGCGTGCAACACCTGATTAAAAACCTTCAGGTCGCTGTAGTCACAGTCTGTCATAAAGGACTTACGTAGGGCAAAAATCCGGTCTCTTAAACCCAGCCATTGATCCTTATAATCGGATGATTGATCTTGAAGAAGTGGGATCAACTGCTGAAAGAATTTATCGGGCTCTACGGCAATGCTCGTAGTCAGCGATTGATAGGTATCCATGTAAGAGTCGAACGGATGTATATTCCAATGCGATGCCGGTTTATGCCTTCTTAAAAGGGCCTTAATTCGTTTTGAAATAATAGCTCCGCCGATCGTAATCAACAGGTCGGGAGAAAAAATCTTTTCCTCTTCCTGATTGAAATGCGTGATGCACAGATCAATGTTCTCAATAAAATCAGGTTGGTGTAGGTTGGATGTGGATTCAGTAAGAACAATAACTTTTCGGAATGTTGCCAGTTGATCTAAAACTGGTAAAACTGAAGAATCCCATTCACCTTGGCCGGCTAAAATCATGACTTTTTTAGAGCTATTAAATTCTTCTGCCAGTTTGCTGAGTTTATTAGCCGGAACAGTTCGGTCCGTAACCACAGCATTAAAAATCCGAAGTGACGGCTCAACTGTTTCCTCCGTAGAATAAAGAGGTTCGCTCAGGGGAATATTAAAATGAACGGGGCCGGGATCTGAAACAGTGGCTACAACAAACCCTTCGCTCAGGCACCTGTCATTATACCAAAACTCACCATCCGTATATGCATCTCCCTTTAAGTCATATTGCCCTCGGATAAAATTATTAAACAGTTTTGTCTGGTTAATGGTTTGGCCATCGCCCTGATCTGTCCACTCTTTTGGCCTGTCGGCGGTGATCACAATCAGCGGAATCCGTTGATAATAGGCCTCTGAAATAGCGGGGGCAAAATTTAATGCAGCTGACCCGCTCGTGCATAACACAGCCACCGGTTGTTTCAACTCAATCGCTTTACCCAGCGCAAAAAATGCAGCGCTCCGTTCGTCCCGAATGCTGGTACAATGAAATGCCGGGTGACGATTGAAGGAAATTGTCAACGGCGCATTTCTGGAACCGGGACATATCACCACCTCCTTTAAGCCCAATCGCGCCAGAGAAAAAATAATGCGTTGAATACTTTTTTTACTTGATAACTTCATGGTGATGCAATTCTTTCACAGGGTTTATTTTCTCCGCCATGGTTTTGCTCTTTAGCACGGTCTCCTGCCATTCTTCCTGCGGATCAGAGTCAGCGGTAATGCCGCCACCTACAAAGATGGCTATATTTTTTTCACCTATCTGCATGCACCTGAGGTTAATGAACAAATCTGCCGTTTCGTTAGAGTCTGTCTGTCCGATATATCCACAATAATACTTACGATCGTAGCCTTCATTCTTCAAAATAAATTTTTCTCCAACGTTAACCGGCAAGCCACCCACAGCCGGGGTAGGATGCAGTTCGCTTAATAGATTTTTTATAAAAACCGGATCCTCTTCTCTGAAAACATAATCCGTTCTTAAATGTGCTACTCGACCTGACTCCACCGTTTTTGGCCCTTCTTTGCGGATGAGCGATAACCCAAATTGATGAAAAGTTTCTTCGATATGCCAGCCTACCATTTCATGTTCCTTCATTTCTTTGTCGCGCCATTTATAATCGCCAGACTCTTTTCTGGCCTGGGTTCCGGCCAATGCCATGGTGGATATTTCGCTGCCTCTTTTTCTAAGCAACAACTCCGGCGTGGCTCCTATCCAAATACCGGACTGAGGGTGCAGTGAAAGATGCGTAAAGGTATGGGGGTAGTCATTTTCTAATTGAAAAAAACATCTTACAGGGTCAAAATCATCCGGCTTGGGTTCATAAAATACCCGCGAAAGAATGGCCTTATCAAGCGTGCCTTTACGCAGCTCTTCGATGAAGAAGTTCAGTCGGTTGAAATAATCTTCTTTAAGTGTTTCAGGCGGCAGTTCGCTCACCACCTCCGGTAAGACAGGAGATGAAGCCACCTGATTAT
>JBIQMB010000368.1:0-4402 GCA_044463745.1 Chitinophagaceae bacterium
CATCTCGCTTAATGGCGGCATGATCCGTAACAATAAAAACATTATCATGGAAAAAGAAGGGAACGAAGCCCACATGTATGGCCTTTATTTACTAAAAGGATATAGCCATGTTGATAACCATACCATCGTGGATAACACCAAGCCGAATTGCTTCAGTAATGAACTATACAAAGGAATTATTGATGATTATTCCACAGGTGTATTTAGCGGTAAAATTTATGTAAGGCCCGATGCCCAAAAGATCAACGCTTATCAGTCAAATAAGAATATTCTGTTATCACCAAACGGAACGGTAAACACCAAGCCTCAGCTCGAGATTTATGCTGATGATGTTAAATGTTCGCACGGTTGTACGATTGGACGTTTGGATGAGGAAGCGCTGTATTATTTCCGTGCCAGGGGCATCAATGAAAAGCTGGCCAAAGCCATGCTGCTCAATGCTTTTGCAGCCGAAATCATGGAGCAGATTAAGATCGATTCGCTAAAAGAATATACCGAAGGACTGATAGCTGAGCGCCTTCATTTAGAAGAATAAAATTTAAACAGAGAATACCCTGGCTATGGAAACAATGATAAATACATTGGCTCATTTTGATGTGCAGAAACTGAGAAGCAACTTCCCGGTGCTGGCACGGCAGCTTAATAAAAAACCATTGGTGTACCTGGATAATGCAGCCACTACCCAAAAGCCGGAAACCGTCATTCAGTCATTAGACAATTATTACAGAGGTTACAATGCCAACATACACCGGGGTATTCATACACTGGCCGAAGAAGCCACATCCGCCTACGAAGATACTCGTACTGCGGTACAAAAGTTTTTGAATGCTGCATTTCGCGAAGAGATAATCTTTACTCCCGGCACTACAGGATCCATCAACCTGGTAGCATCCACCTGGGCTCGCCATAATGTGAAGGAAGGTGATGAAATTATCATCAGCACGATGGAGCACCATAGCAATATTGTGCCCTGGCAATTGGTGTGCGAAGAAAAGGGTGCGAAACTGAAGGTTATTCCTATTTCAGACGAAGGTGAATTGGATATGGATGCTTTCAGATCCCTGCTTTCAGATAAAACGAAGATGGTTTCTATTGTTCATGTATCCAATGCGCTGGGCACGATTAACCCCGTTGAAGAAATAACCCGGCTTGCACATGAGACCGGAGCCAAAGTACTGGTTGACGGTGCGCAATCGTCCGTGCACATGCATATTGATGTGCAGAAAATGGGGTGCGATTTCTTTGCGCTTTCTGCCCACAAGGTTTACGGTCCTACAGGTGTAGGTGTACTGTACGGCAAAAAAGAAATATTGGAAAACATGCCTGTGTACATGGGTGGCGGAGAGATGATTAAAGAGGTCACTTTTGAAAAGACCACCTTCAATGAACTTCCCTATAAATATGAAGCCGGCACACCCAATATCGCCGATGTCATTGCCTTTAAAGCTGCCCTGGATTTTGTGGCCGGCACTGAGAGAGAAAAGATTCGGCAGCACGAAGACGAATTGCTGAGGTACGGTACCGAAGCCCTGCAGGAGTTAGGCGGTATACGCTTTATCGGAACAGCCGGCAAAAAAAGCAGTATTTTATCCTTTCTGGTAGAAGGTGCGCACCCGCAGGATATTGGCGTACTTCTCGATCAGCAGGGCGTAGCCGTCAGAACCGGACATCATTGCACGCAGCCGTTAATGGACAGGCTGGGCATACCCGGAACAGTGAGGGCTTCCTTTGCCATGTACAATACTTTTGAGGAAATTGACATGCTGGTGGAGGCGTTGCGGAAAGCAAAAAAAATGTTGTTGTAAAATGGCACAGGTAAGAACCATCAACAAAATAAAGGAGGAAATCGTAGAAAACTTTTCTTTGTTTGATACATGGGAGGAGAAGTACGAATACATCATTGAACTGGGTAAAAAACTTCCGCCCCTTGATGACCAGCACAAAAAAGAAGAAAACATTATCAAAGGTTGCCAGAGCACCGTATGGCTTGTAGCGCGTAATGAAAACGGAAGAATTTATTATGAGGCAGATAGTGATGCAGTCATTGTAAAAGGGCTCATCAGTATGCTGATACAGGTATTATCCGGGCAGTCGGCCGATGAAATTCTTCATGCTGATATCAGCTTCATTAACCGGATAGGAATGATGCAGCATCTGGCGCAGACACGCAGCAATGGATTACTGAGCATGATTAAACAAATGAAAAATTATGCGCTGGTTTTCCGCACAATAGAACAACAAAACTGAATCGACATGGATAATGAAGAATTAAGAAATAAAGTAATCGAAGCCATTCAAACGGTATATGATCCTGAAATTCCGGTAAACATTTGGGAGCTCGGACTCATCTACAGCGTTGATATTTTACCGATCAATAATGTTCAGATCAACATGACCCTTACCGCACCCAGTTGCCCTGCCGCACAGGAGATTCCGTTAGAGGTAGATCAAAAAGTGCGGAGTGTGGAGGGAGTGAACGAGGTAGATGTGGCCGTTGTTTGGGATCCACCGTGGGACAGAAGTATGATGAGTGAGGCTGCTATGCTTGAGCTCGGCTTTTTATAAAGATCCCCTGATAATGTTTATACCATAACGCTTTGAGGTACTTTCAATTTTCAAATGGTATTGTATGAAGATTTCTGCACAGGAAGAGTATGGCCTTAGAATTTTGATCAGGATTGCCCGTGGCTCTGAAACGGAGAACATGAGTATCACCACGCTGAGCCAGCAGGAAGGGTTGAGTCCCGCCTATGTCGGAAAGCTTACAGGCATCCTGCGTAAGGCAGGGTTTATCCATAGTAATCCGGGCAATGTAGGAGGATATATCCTGGCACGTGATGCTTCAGAAATCTATATTCGCGATGTGCTGCGCGAATTGGGCGGCACATTATTTAATAAAGATTTTTGCGGAGAATATTCAGGCAACTCAAAATTTTGTGCGCATTCGCTCGATTGTACGGTAAGGTCTTTATGGCGCATTATTCAACTTTCGGTTGATCGTGTTTTGGATAAAATAACGCTGGAGGATTTAACCAAAACGGAGGAATCTTCCACAAGAACTCTTATGTCATATCTCTGAGAATTTGCCTAACAAAATCAAAAGCATTTCTCATCCACAAGGATTCATCTTCCTAACAAAATCATAAAACAAAGAGCAGATTGTGATTAACGGAAACCGGAGTTAGAACTATAAAAACTATATTTGTCAGATTAAAACATAATAATCCGGGAATGCCAGTTATACACATTGAAAACCTCAGAAAAAGTTATTACCTCGGTAAGCAGGAGCTGAAAGTCCTGAAAGGTATATCGCTGGATATATATAAGAATGAATACGTGGCGTTGATGGGTCCAAGTGGTAGCGGAAAATCAACGCTGATGAATATTCTGGGATGCCTGGATTCACCCACCTCCGGAAAATATGTACTGAATAACCAGGATGTGAGCAAGATGTCGGATGACGAACTGGCTGAAATCCGTAATAAGGAAATAGGATTCGTGTTTCAGCAATTCAATCTGCTTCCCCGTCTTTCGGCGGCCGAAAATGTAGCCCTGCCTTTGATCTATAACGGAACAGCCAAAAAAGAGCGGATGGAAAGAGCATTGGTGATGCTGGAACGGGTGGGGCTGGCCGACAGAAGCCATCACAAACCCAATGAATTATCAGGCGGACAAAATCAGCGCGTGGCAATAGCAAGGGCACTGATCAACAATCCGGCAATTATTCTGGCCGATGAACCCACAGGTAACCTCGACTCAAAAACATCTATTGAGATCATGGATATTTTTGAAAAGATTCAGCAGGAAGGAAATACGGTCATCCTGGTAACGCATGAGGAAGATATAGCGCTGCGTGCCCACAAGATTGTACGTCTGAAGGATGGACTGATTGAGGCCGATCAGGAATCGGTGAATACTATTTAACTGATTAAAAGAAAAGCATATGGCAATGAAGATTTACACTAAGGGAGGAGATACCGGAAAAACCAGTCTCTTGGGTGGCAAGAGAGTTTCGAAGGCAGATCTACGAATTGAATCGTATGGCTCTGTAGATGAACTCAATGCCTATATCGGTTTACTTTGGGATCATGTAAATGAGGATGATGTAAAGCGAGCGTTGAAAGAAATTCAAGACCGGTTATTTACCATCGGTTCAACGTTGGCTGTAGATCCGGAGAAAAATATTGATATGCCCCTACCCGACCTGCATGAATCTGATATTGATTTTCTGGAAAAAGAAATTGACCGGATGAATGAAACCCTGCCGGTTCAGAAACACTTTATTCTTCCGGGTGGTGCACCGGTCATTTCCATCGCACACATTGCACGCACGGTATGCCGCAGAGCCGAAAGAAATTGCATCCGGCTCAATGACGAAGAAGGAACGGTGTTGCCGCTTATT
>JBIQMB010000369.1:0-4387 GCA_044463745.1 Chitinophagaceae bacterium
GTTATAAGTTTCAGTTCTCCATTCCTTGAAACGATAAAATTGATCCTTCTGCCACTCTGCTGAATCATATCTCTGTAAAGGGTTATGTTATTTGAAAAGTTGTTGTTGACAGCAATGACGATATCACCGATTTTTAGACCTGACTTCTCTGCCGGTGAATTTTTTACAATATCATCAATGCTGATTAGTCCGCTGTTGTCCATGTATAGATTCATTCCGGAATAGGAGTAATCAAACATGTCGTAAAAATGTGTATTGGGTTTGATATTAACCAATCGGTCGGGATAGTTTAATACTACATTGAATCTGCGCATAATGTCATTGCCAATAAGCCCAAAAAGAGAGGGATAAGAGAGTGCATTAAACTCATCGTCCAGAACATTGGTTGGCACATTCTTAAAAACATAGGGACCCAATTTGATACGTTTGACGACCGTAAGTTCCAGAATTTTTTTTCCGCCCATTCCCTGAACATATATAGGTTTGAGTTTTCTTTTTTTCAACAAGAAAGCGGAATCTTCGACAAACCGTTTGGTGAGCAGCAGGCACAGTCCGGCACCCAGATCCAGATAAAAACGACCATTAATGCCACGGGTATCTTTTATGTACATATCTTGAATCGGAAGTGTGGTAAACGATGGCGTAAGAAAATGGCTTTTTCGCGGGTAATTGAATAATCCGGGCGTGTACACGCTAATCATTTTGTCGTCATAATTCAAAGCCACAATGTACCGGCTTAAAAAACTATATCCGATAACACCATCTATTTTAATACCATAGACACTGGTCAGCATTTCATAATCGTTGATAAAAAAATCAAGGTTTTCAACAGACAGGCCCGGAAAGTGCAGGGTATTGTTCTTGCTATGGTTTACTTTTTTAATGCCGGCGATGCCGCTCACAGTAACGCCCGACGGATAATTCTCCACTTTAAACTCTACCGCAGTGGTTGAATCCAGTGAGATTGCGCCACTTCCGGTATCCAGAATAAAATTGAGCGAATCAGGAATATCGTTAAATGCGGCTTTTAACAAAACCACTCCCCCAGTAAGTTGGGTAAAAGAAAATTTAGTGATAAATTTCGATTCGGTCTTATCATATCTCTCCTGCGCTTTCATCATCTTCGGATGAAAAGAAAAGAAGGCAATAAAGAGTAAAAAGCGAAACATGGATTGAATTTAGGATAATTCTTTTCAATCAATTTAACTTTGGCCTGAAATATTTATTAAAAAATGAAAAAGTCACTGCTAATTATCTCGTTTATTCTGTCGGCCATGAGCTTAAGTGCTCAAAAGCTTAAGAAAGCAGAAAAAGCGATTGTTCAAGATTTGAAAACCACCGTATTTTATCTTGCCGATGACAAACTGGAAGGACGCCGAACCGGATCGAAGGGTGAAGAGTTGGCGGCTGATTATATCATCGAAAAATTTAAGGAAGCCGGATTGCAGCCAAAAGGTGAGAATGGAACCTACTTGCAGGTTTTTCCTGTACACGAAGGTCGGAAAATTCTTCAGGGTACCTATTTGCAATTTGGTGACAACCGCATCGATTCAGCAGAGTTTTTTCCGCTCACATTCAGTGCTGAAGGAAAGGCTGAGGGTATGATAGCTCCGGCGATACATGAAGATGACGCACCCTGGTTTTCAGATATAAGTTATACGCTTTCACAAAGTAAAAATAATCCACATTTTGATCTGGAATCCAATCTGAAAAAAACAGCGGCCGATTATAAATCGAAGGGAGCAACCGCGGTGATTTTTTATTCGAGCGGGGAGCCGGATCCTGATATCAGGTTCGATGGTAAGTCAAAGGAGGACCGTCTCAGCATACCTGTCATTTATGTACGCAAAAAGGCTGCTGAAAAATATCTGGCTTCTAAGGAAGAGTTTATTAATCTGTCATTAAATGTTCATACAGGCGAAGAGCCCCGGTCTGGCCGCAATGTAATTGGTTATTTGGATAATGGCGCTGCCAATACCATCGTAATCGGCGCCCATTACGATCATCTGGGATATGGCCAGGATCGGAACAGCTTGTGGGCCGGCGAACCCATGATACACAATGGGGCGGATGATAACGCGAGCGGAACGGCGCTGGTTATAGAAACAGCCAAACTCCTGGGAAAATCCAAATTCAAGAATAATAATTTTCTCTTCATCTGTTTTTCGGGCGAAGAGCTTGGGTTATACGGGTCTAAATATTTCACAGAACATCCGACTATCCCACTTGAGTCAGTCAATTTCATGATCAATTGCGACATGGTAGGCAGGCTCAATGAAGAAACCAAAGCCATTACCATAGGCGGATACGGAACCAGTCCATTCTGGTCGTCGCTACCTGCAACCAACAAATTCATCAATGTAAAATTTGATTCAAGCGGCATTGGGCCCAGCGATCATACCTCATTTTATTTGAAAAACATTCCGGTACTCTTTTTCTTTACAGGCACGCATACCGATTACCATAAACCATCTGATGATGCGGATAAGATAAATTTTGAAGGCACCCTTAGGATCATTCAATACATCATGGATGTGATAAAGGATGCCAATAAATCCGGCAAGATCGCCTTCACAAAAACCCGGGAACCGGAGATGGGCAATAGTCCGCGTTTTACGGTAAGCCTTGGCGTAATGCCCGATTATACCTATAGTGGAAAAGGGCTGAAAGTGGATGGCGTCATTTCTGGTCGCATAGCTGAAAAAGCAGGCATGAAGGCCGGTGATATTCTTACCAAAATTGGTACACACGAAGTGACCGATATAAACAATTACATGAAAGCTTTAAGCCAATTTAAAAAAGGCGATAAAACCACCATTGAGTTTCTGGATGCAGGTGTAAAGAAGAGCGCCGAAATAGAATTTTAAAAGTAAAAAGTTGAAGCTCAGAATAGACCATGAGGAAATGACCGAGCGTTTCTACGACGAAACGCGTTTGATGGGTATTGTAGCACCCATGAAGGGATATAAATTCTGCTGGCAGATCAATCAACTTTTAAATTTTGATTTCCGCATCGTTCCGGAGTTGGAACTATCGATGAATAAAAAGGGCCGTAATTATTACTTCTCGATATATATGTTTAACCAGCCTTTGAGCAGTGTTTCGCATTTTCTCTATTGTAACCATGATGATGGTGAATACCTGTTGCCCGAGTTAAGGCATTTTGATTACCTGTGGCTTGTTAAATTTAACAGAGTGGATGAGGAGGAAATGCGTCTGTTTATCAATTCTTTGCGCACCCTGCCTGTGTTACAGATGGTTTCTGAACTATCATTGGAAAAGATACGGAATAAAGAAAATCTCTTTTTTTAGCCCGATAATTGTGGTATATACCCTGATTTTAGAACTTTAAAAATTAAGATTATGTGGAAGATTAAAGACAATTCTTTATTCAGAGAATTTAAATTTCAGGATTTTGTTCAGGCCATGGATTTTATGAACAAAGTAGCAGAGGAAGCAGAAAAAATGCAACATCATCCACTGTGGACCAATGAATACAACAAAGTTTCAATTTGGCTTACAACGCACGATGCAGGTAATACGATTACTGAAAAAGATAAAAACCTGGCAGATGAAATAGACAGCATTTATGATAAGCATTATGCGGAGCAAAAATCTGAGAAGGTCAGTTAAAAAACGGATGCCTTTTAAATTCTTTTGTCTGGTCGAATAAGTAGCGATAAGTCGTTAGTTTTCGGCTGATATGTGCGCCCAGGTGGCGGGCAATGTTAACCATCTTAGGGTTAAAGTCACCCATCCATTGCATTTCGTAATCGGTATAAGCGGTTTCAGACTGAATAACTTTTGCCGCCTGGGCTATCATATATGAATCTACGCCGGAGCCCTGATACTCGGGGATGACGCCAAACACGATTCCGGTAAATTTATCAATGGCTTTCCGCTTGCCTGAAAAAAGCATGTCAAGCTTTTGCAGCATGCCAAACTTACCATTGTAATGTTTAAAAACCTGATTCAGTTCAGGAAGGTTTATAAAAAAGGCAATGGGTTTATCATTATAATCTACAAACCATACTATTTTTTCGTCAATGATGGGCTTCATGTTATTAAACATTTTAAAGGCCACTTCTTCCTTCATTTCTTTATTGCCCTGATGACCCGCCCAGGCGGCATTGTAAACTTCAACAAAGTCTCTGGCAAATTTTCTCATGTCCTTCTTATGAATGTATCTGGCTTTGAAGCCCGGAATGTTACTATACTTTTCATCCATACTACGAAATCTTTCTTCAAGCACCACCTGCACCGGCATAGCAAAACACAATTGATGAAAAAAGACCTTGAAACCATAATTTTCAAATAGTTGGCGATAATAAGGAGGGTTGTAATTCATAAGATAAATGGGCTCCATAAACCCTTCCACCAACAGGCC
>JBIQMB010000370.1:0-4364 GCA_044463745.1 Chitinophagaceae bacterium
TTCTCTTTTTGATATAAACGTAAATTATTCTTTATTATTGCAATACTTGTTCGGCGTAGGAATCGAAGAACCATCGAAGAACCATCGAAGAAGTATCGAAGAAATGGCGCTTTACTCTCTGAGTAAATCCAATCTGCTCGCTATGCAAAGCCCTTGAGAAGGCCGAGCCCATCGATCAGTCCCCATCCGGCCTTCCCGCTAAGCAGTTGCCATGAGTGTAGGAAGCGTCAAGACCGGTAACGTTAGATGCTTATCCGTATATGCCGGTTGCAATATTGGCGTAATCTGTACCTTTGTGTTGTTTGCGCAGATTAGCGCTCAAAAAACATCATCATTTTACCAAAAAAAGAGGCGAGGTGCTCACGAAGAAAGCAAAATATGGAATAAAGGCACTTACCTACTTATGCAAGAGAAGGGATGGTTTGCCTGTGAGCATCGCTGAAATTTCGCAGCATGAAAATATACCCAGAAAATTTTTAGAAGCGATTCTACTTGAATTAAAAACGGCAGGAATTTTATCCGCAAAAAAAGGAAAGATGGGCGGCTATTTTCTGACCCAAAACCCGGAAGAAATCTATATGAGCCGGATTCTTCGTCTTTTAAACGGCCCCATTGCCATGGTGCCTTGCGTAAGCCTTAACTACTACAAAAAATGCGACGACTGTCCCGATGAGATAGCCTGCGGTGTTAACCGGCTTATGCTGCAAGTTAGGGATAGCGTGCTGGCGGTTTTAGAAAAGAGAACCCTTAAAGAAGTGGCCGATAAAACGTTTATGGAATACCTGTAACCTGCATTTCCTCTCAAGCATTTTTATTTGCTTTCCACCTTTTATGTGAGGGGTATCTGCCGGCCTGAAAGCAGGTGGAATAATTTTTTTTTGTTACCACTTTGCCAAAACGCTTACATTTGCAACTCCTACTAATTTAGTAGGTAAAAGAAATCTTATGTGGATAGAACACATTTTTCGAAGAAAAAATACCAATAAAAAAGAGATTAATTCAGAGAAGCCGCTAAGGAGTTTTATTAAAGCCCTGTCGTGGCGAACCTTTGGTACGTTGGACACGATGTTGATCGCCTGGTTTATATCGGGCAACCTTACGATTGCTTTCTCCATTGGGTCTGCTGAGTTAATCACAAAAACATTTCTGTACTTCTTTCACGAAAGAGTATGGAATCATATTAAATGGGGAAAATAAAAATGATGGATGCAGAAGTTCTAAACAATAGCCACGCCGATAAAAAGCCACAAGACATCGTTGAGTGGGCTATATCAGTAGCAAAACGGCCGGTCCTAACTACCAATTTTCGTCCTTATGAAAGTGCAATTTTGCATTTGGTTACCCAAGTAAAACCTGATATTCCTGTTGTTTGGTGCGATACGGGATACAATACGCCCGATACCTATCGTTTTGCGAGAAATTTAATAGAGAAACTGAATCTGAACATTCAAATCTATGTTCCGAAACAAAGTGTTGGCTTTCGAAATGTAACCCTGGGTATTCCTGAAGTAGGAAGTTCCGAGCATGAAATTTTTAGTGAACAAGTGAAACTTGAACCTTTTAGGAGAGCCATGGCAGAACAGAATCCGGATGTTTGGTTTACCAATCTCCGGCATGGACAAACAGCATTTCGCAACAGCATTGATGTGTTTTCCACAACCAGGGATGGTATCCTGAAAGTGAGTCCGTTTTACCATTATACTGATGATGAACTGGACGAATACCTGATTGTGCACGATCTGCCGAATGAGCATAAATATTACGATCCAACCAAGGCATTGGCCACCCGCGAATGTGGCATTCATACCCAATAAAAAACGAAACGCTGATGACATATCAAAACAATCCTTTAGAAGACGAGGCCGTATATATTCTGAGAGAAACTGCCGCTCAATTTGAGAATCCGGCGATTCTGTTTTCCGGAGGCAAAGATTCCATTACGCTGGTCCACCTGGCCAAAAAGGCTTTTTATCCGGCCCGTATTCCGTTTCCGCTTCTTCATATTGATACCGGTCACAACTTTCCTGAAACCATTCTCTTCAGGGATCAGTTGGTAGCAGAGCTTCAGCTTGATTTGCGTATAGGATATGTGCAGGACGCAATCGATGCAGGTATGGTCAAAGAAGAGAAGGGCAGGTACGCCAGCCGAAACAGGCTTCAGATAGAAACCTTATTAAAGGCGATAGAAGACAATAAGTTTGATGCCTGCATCGGTGGTGCCCGCAGGGACGAGGAAAAGGCCAGGGCGAAAGAACGGATATTTTCTGTGCGGAATGAATTTGGTGGATGGGATGAAAAGCATCAGCGGCCTGAAGTGTTCGATATGCTTAATGGCCGGATCGATTACGGGCAAAACGTGCGCGTGTTTCCAATTTCGAATTGGACCGAACTGGATGTATGGAATTATATAAAGAGCGAAAATATCTTGCTTCCATCCCTCTATTTTGCCCATTATCGGGAGGTTTTTGAGCGCGATGGGCTTGTATGGCCGGTGAATGATGAAGTAGTTTTTCGAGAGCAGAATGAAAAGCCGTTTCTACAACAGGTACGTTTTCGCACCATTGGCGATATGAGTTGCACGGCGGCCGTCCTCTCCTCCGCTACCACGATTGAAGAAGTGGTGGATGAAATCCAAAATTCTGAAATCTCTGAGCGGGGAGCCAGAATCGACGACAAACGGGCCGAAGCCGCTATGGAACAGAGAAAACAACAAGGTTATTTTTAATTAAGATATATGACCCGAAATCACGTATTAAAAATCAGCACTGCAGGTAGTGTGGATGATGGAAAATCAACCCTGATAGGAAGGTTGCTTTATGATACGCAATCTTTAAAGAAGGACAAGATAGAGGCAATTGAGCGAAGCAGCCGACAGAAGGGCTTTGATTACCTTGACTTTTCGCTTGCTACCGATGGGCTGGTTGCAGAAAGACAGCAGGGTATCACCATCGATGTGGCCCATATTTATTTTGGTACTAAGAACAGATCCTATATCATTGCCGATACGCCCGGGCACATCGAGTACACCCGAAACATGATTACAGGAGCATCCACATCGGATGTTTCAATCATTCTCATTGATGCGCGAAATGGCGTGATGGAGCAAACCCGTCGGCACTATTTTATAAGTAATCTTTTGCGGATCAAGTACCTTGTAGTAGTGATTAATAAGATGGATTTGGTAGGATATAATGAAAAATACTTCCTCGATATCGTGAAAGATTTTCAGGCTTTATCGGCCAATTCCGCTTTTGAAAAAATATATTTTGTTCCGGTCAGCGCTTTATTTGGAGATAATATCGTACGCCGGTCTGATAGCATGAATTGGTACGATGGATCGACTCTTATGGATCTTTTGGAAAGTATGAACCCTTACAGAACGGAAACCAATCCGAATCCCCGGTTTCAGGTGCAAACCGTTATTCGTCCTAAAACCGTTGAGTTTGCAGACTTCAGAGGATATGTGGGCAGGATAAGAGGAGGAGAGTTTGCGGTAGGGGATGATGTATTGGTATTGCCATCCAGCACACGTACGGGCATCAGGTCCATTGAATTTTATAATAAAGAATACGACCGGGCCGGAAATGGAGCATCGGTAACCCTTACTTTAAAAGATGACGTGGACGCTTCGCGCGGAGACATGATCGTGAAGGCATCGGATCAACCGGAAGTTTCCAACAATGTCACTGCTATGATTTGCTGGATGGATCATCAGCCGATGACCGTTTCGAAGACCTATTTTCTGCAGCACGGGGTCAATCTCGTAAAATGCAAGGTCACAGAAATTAAAAGCAGGGTGAATGAAACATTTACCGGCGAAGAAGCCGCATCCACTTTAGAGCTAAATGATCTGGGCGTAGCAAGTTTTCGTCTTTCCAAAAGCATTCCGTTCGACAGTTTTCAGAAGAATCGCAGCAGCGGTGCATTTATTCTGATTGATCCAATAACCCACGCCACCAGTGGGGTTGGTCTGATTCAAGTTCAGTGACACCTGGAATTGATCGCCCATATCCGGTCTTCACGCTAAACGATGCGCTGGGCGCAGGAAGCGGCAAGACCGGTAACATCGAAATAGCTCCACATCCGGTCTTCACGCTAAGCGATTGCGCTGGGCGCAGGAGGCGGCAAGACCGGTAACATGGAAATAGCTCCACATCCGGTCTTCACGCTAAGCGATTGCTCTGAGCTTAGGACGCGGCAAGACCGGTAACATTGAAATCTTGTTTTTTTCGCTGAAATGTCTCTCTTAAAGGAGTGTAGTGCAGGCCTGGAGGACGTTGCGGGCTTAACCCATCAGCGTCCCGTAAAGGAGACACTGCTAAGAGATTAAAAAGTCCGATCATTCTTTTCGTTTTCTTCTATCC
>JBIQMB010000371.1:0-4356 GCA_044463745.1 Chitinophagaceae bacterium
GAAAGATCACACAAGTATAAAAGAGGCAGAAGAAATCAACCGGCACGCTGCCGGTTTTAAAGAAGATTATTTGAAGTATGTTGGAGGTATCTATTCTTCAGAATGGTTTTGGGCTAAGTTGCTGCATGTGTTGCGGGAAGATAAGGAGGTCAGAAGTGCAGCTTTTTCATTTGTGGAGCATTGCGATTGGATGTCCTTTTTGTTAACCGGAGGTAAGGATGTAATGGAAATGAAACGAAGTGTATGTGCAGCAGGTCATAAGGCTTTGTATGCAGAAGAATTTGGTGGACTTCCTCCCAATAATTTTTTTAAGTCTTTAGATCCTTTGCTGGATGGTTTTACATCCAGGCTTTACCATCAGGCCTTTCCTTCTTCTGAACCCGCTGGAGTTATATCTCCGGAGTGGGCTGAGAGGCTGGGATTGCCAAAAGATGTCATAGTCGGAGTGGGAGCCTTCGATGCGCACATGGGAGCGGTAGGCGGCCAGATAGAACCCTATTATTTAAGTAAAGTGATGGGCACTTCGACATGTGACATGCTGGTAGCGCCTGAAGCTGAGATGAAGGATACCCTTGTTCGGGGTATTTGTGGCCAGGTGGATGGCTCTATTATTCCTGATATGATTGGACTCGAAGCAGGACAGTCTGCCTTTGGAGACGCCTATGCATGGTTTAAAAAAATACTGATGTGGCCGTTGAATCATATTGTTTCTAATCTGGATGTAACGGACGATGAGACGAGAAACAAGATAATTCGTAAAACCGAAGAAAAAATTATAGTCCAATTATCTGAAGCAGCTTCTCAAATCGAAATAAGTGAAAATGATGAAATGGCTATTGACTGGTTTAATGGAAGACGAACTCCGGATGCCAACCAGGTTCTGAAGGGTGCTTTTAATCAATTAAGTCTGGGTACAGATGCACCGAGGATGTTTAAGGCTGTAGTGGAGGCCACCTGTTTTGGCGCTCGTTCCATTATTGAAAGATTTAGAGAAGAGAGAGTACCTGTGAAAGGTTTGATAGCTTTGGGAGGCGTAGCTCAAAAGTCTCCTTTTGTGATGCAGATGCTTGCTGATATAACCCAGATGCCCATCAGAGTACATAAGAGCGAGCAAACCTGTGCTGCCGGCGCTGCGATGTTTGCGGCAACTGTAGCCGGTATATATGCAAATGTGGAAACAGCGATGAAACACATGGGCAGAGGTTTTGAAAAAGAATATAGGCCGGATGTGTCGAAAGCGGATGTGTACAATACACGATATAAAAAATACAAAGAATTTGGTATCTCAATAGAATCCCTTACCGAAAACTAAAAATGTAATCGGAATGAGAAGACTAATTTTCTTAATGGTTTTGGCAATTTTTAATTTGTGCGTATCTGCCCAAACCACAGTGGTAATGAATGTATCTGAACCATCTTCTCCCATCAAAATAAGCCGGTTTGTTTATGGTCATTTTGCTGAACATTTAGGGCGTTCTATTTACGATGGTTTTTACTTGGTTGACTCATTAAATGTACCCAGAAAAGGGCGGATCAGACTTGACATTGTAGAAGCGCTGAAACAAATAAGGGTTCCGGTACTAAGGTGGCCGGGAGGATGCTTTGCTGACGAATACAATTGGCGAGACGGTATTGGGCCTGTTAGTCAGCGCCCGGTCAGGATCAATACGACTTGGGGAATGGTGGAGGAGGATAATAGCTTTGGCACACAGGAGTTTCTTGAATTGTGCGAATTGTTGAATTGCGAACCCTATATTGCCGGTAATGTAGGATCAGGCACGCCCCGCGAAATGGCTGATTGGATCGAGTACTTAAACTTTGATGGAAAAAGCTCGCTCGCAAATGAGCGAAGGGCGAACGGGCATCCCGCTCCGTACCGCGTTTCTTTTTGGGGAGTAGGTAATGAGAACTGGGGGTGCGGTGGCGATATGACACCTGAGTATTATTCAGATTTATATAAAAGATTTGCCGGGTTTTGTGAAAGTTATCCGGGCGCTCCATTAAAGAAAATAGCTTGTGGTCCTAATTCCGGTGATTATAACTGGATGGAGGTTACCATGAAAAATATTGCACCCTGGCAACTTTGGGGAATATCGCTTCACTACTACACTGTAGTCAACGACTGGCAGCACAAGGGATCTGCTGTCCGGTTTGATGAAGACGAATATTTTCGTGGTTTGAAGAAGTCTCTTTATATGGAAGAACTTATTCAAAAGCACAGCGCGATCATGGATAAATATGATCCGGATAAAAAAGTAGCCCTGGTAGTGGACGAGTGGGGAATATGGACAGATGCTGAGCCCGGAACCAACCCATCGTTTCTATTTCAGCAAAACAGCCTTCGTGATGCGTTGATAGCAGCGACTACATTAAATATCTTTAACAGGCATAGCGCACGCGTTAAGATGGCTAACCTGGCTCAAACGGTTAATGTACTTCAGTCCCTGATTCTTACAAAAAAGGATAAGATGGTGCGGACACCTACCTATTTTACCTTCGACCTTTTTAAGTATCACCAGGATGCGGATTTAATTTCATTGAATTTTGAAAGTCCGCAATATCAGTATGGGACAGAAGCAATTCAGGCAGTCAATGCTTCAGCCTCACGCGACAGCAACGGTATTATTCATATTACATTGGTAAATCTGGATCCAAAGAATAGCATTTCAGTTAAAACTAAATTGTCCACTGATTTTGTGGGTTGTTCCGGAACAGTTCTGACCTCGAAGCAGTTCAATGATATTAATACTTTTGAACAGCCGGACAAAGTGAACCCGGAGCGGTTTAACGATTTTAAAAAGTCCGGCAAAGAACTTTCTGTGAATCTGAAACCCATGTCAGTAACTCTCCTGACCATCCAATAAAACAATAATCAAATCATATTACGAACAACATGGCTAAATACGATCACATCAGAGAGGAAGCTTACCGGGCTAATATGCAATTGCCGGCTTTAGGATTGGTACTCTTCACTTTTGGGAATGCAAGTGCAGCAGACCGCAACCTGGCTGTGTTTGCGATTAAACCCAGTGGTGTGCCTTACAGCGATTTATCACCTGAAAAAATGGTTATAGTAGATTTTGAAGGCAACACTGTAAAAGGGGATTTAAGGCCTTCTTCAGATACCCTTACTCATGCTGTTCTTTATAAACACTGGGCAGGCATCAATGGTATTGTTCATACCCATTCTACCTATGCTACGGCATGGGCACAGAGCCTGAGGGATATTCCCATTTATGGAACTACTCATGCTGATCATTTGACAAACGATATACCCTGTGCGCGTCCGATGGGAGATGAGAGAATTAAAGGAAATTATGAATATGAAACAGGGTTTCAGATCATGGATGCTCTCAGAGAACGGAATTTAGACTACAAAGATGTTGAAATGATTTTGGTTGGTAACCACGCTCCATTTACCTGGGGCAAAACAGTGGAAAAGGCAGTGTACAACAGTGCAGTTCTTGAGCAACTTGCTAAGATGGCTTTTATTACCGAAAGCATCAAATCGGATTCCGAAAGAATGAAAGGAACTTTGATAAAGAAACATTATGAAAGAAAGCACGGAAAAGACAGTTATTACGGACAATCTTAAATAGGAAATAGAAAAAAATCGACAACATATTAATCTTAAATCTTAAAAAATTTCAGCATGATTGATTTGAAAAAACAGGAAGTCTGGTTTATTACCGGTAGCCAGCATCTGTATGGTGAGGAGACTTTGAAAGAAGTAGCAGTTCACTCTCAAACCATTTCCAGCTACTTGAATCAATCAGCCGAAATACCGGTTCAGGTAGTCTTTAAACCTGTGGTAAAGACACCTGGAGAAATATATGAAATTTGTGAGGCAGCCAATTCATCAGATAATTGCATTGGGTTAATTACCTGGATGCATACCTTTTCACCAGCCAAAATGTGGATTCGGGGTTTGAATATTCTGAATAAACCCATACTTCATTTTCACACCCAATTCAATCGGGATATTCCCTGGGATAAGATTGATATGGATTTTATGAATACAAACCAGAGTGCCCATGGTGACCGTGAATTTGGTTTTATTCTTACACGCATGCGTAAGCGAAGAAAGGTAGTAGTAGGCCACTGGCAAGATCAAGAAGCGTTAAAAGAAATAGGTGTGTGGACACGTGCAGCTGCAGGCTGGCACGACTGGCAGGGCGCCAGATTTGTGCGGTTTGGTGATAACATGCGCTTCGTGGCTGTTACAGAAGGTGATAAGGTGGAAGCCGAAATGAAATTCGGTTTTTCGGTAAATACGCATGGGGTGGGCGACCTGGTGACTTACATTCAAAATGTGAAGGAGGAAGAAGTGCAGGAACTAGTTAGGGAATACGAGGC
>JBIQMB010000372.1:0-4353 GCA_044463745.1 Chitinophagaceae bacterium
CGCCTTCAGGATTGTGACTTATCGTTACTTAAAAAGGCACAGCAAATATTAATGATTTTAACCACAGAATTTCCCCGGTAAACTTTTGGAAAGTCGCAAGTCTGCTTTCGGTTCATCGATCTTATAGAATCTCAAACGCTACACCATACCGTGATCTTTTCTAAACTTTCCAAAAGTACGCCGGCTGTTTAGCTGACTAAGAGTGACGGGAGAAGTCCGAAAGAATTCAACACAAATATTTTCCTACCCGGTTACAAACCGGATTTCTTAAAGGATTCAAGTGACCTAACTTCATTGGAACACTTGAACCAGTTGAAGCTCGAAAGAATTCAACACAAATATTTCCCTGTCCGGTTACAAACCGGCTTATTTAATGAATTCAAATAGTCCCACTGCATTGGAACACTTGAACCAGAAGAAGAGTTTCAGCGCTTCATTTTTCGTCAGAAAAATCCTTTGCGGTCTTCGCGTTCTTTGCGTGAGGCCATTTTTCTTGAGTGTCAAAAAAAATGCACTTACACTGGCGCAGGCCTCCAAGCCTGTGACTTATCGTTACTTAAAAAGGTACATCGAAAAACAATGCTATCAGTCACCGAGTTCCCTGGTAAACTTTTGGAAAGTCGCTAGTCTGCTTTCGGTTCATCGATCTTAAAGAATCTAAAACACTACATCATACCGTGATCCTTTCTAAACTTTCCAAAAGTAGGCGAACTGCTTAGCGAATTAAAGAGGGCATAAGAAATCCCAAAAAACTTTAATTAAATATTCTCCTACCCGGTTACAAACTGGAATTCTTAATGGATTCAAGTGGCCCAACTACCCTGGAACACTTGAACCAGAAGAAGGATCTAGACCCCTATTTTTCGCCAGAAAAATCCTTTGCGCTCTTGGCGTTCTTCACGTGAGACTATTTTCTTGTGTGTCAAAAAAATTGCACTTACACTGGCGCAGGCCTCCAGGCTTGTGACTTATCGTTACTTAAAAAGACAATGAAAATATTAATAATTCAGTCACAGAGTTTCCCCGGTAAACTTTTGGAAAATCGCAAGCCTGCTTTCGATTCATTGATCCTATAGAATCTCAAACGCTACACCATACCGTGGTCTTTTCTAAACTTTCCAAAAGTAGGCGAACTGCTTAGCGAATTAAAGAGGGCATAAGAAATCCCAAAAAACTTTAATTAAATATTCTCCTACCCGGTTACAAACTGGAATTCTTAATGGATTCAAGTGGCCCAACTACCTTGGAACACTTGAACCAGAAGAAGGATCTAGCACTCTATTTTTCGCCAGAAAAATCCTTTGCGCTCTTGGCGTTCTTTGCGTGAGGCCATTTTCCTTGCCCTGTAAAAGAACCGTAACAACTGGCGCAGGCCAATTTTATCCCCTTTGCGTGAAGCAAGCTACCCCTCCACTTCACCCACCGATACTTCCCGTTCCGGATGCTTCTTTGGCATGAGATAGATGCACAAAAAGGTGAGCACCGCAAATAAAGTACAACCAATAAAAATATGAATGGTAGAATTGCTCACTGATTTCTCCAGAAACAAGCGCTTGGTTTCGCTGATCTGCGGATCATTCAGAACATGCAATATGTCGGTAATGTTTTCAGCCAATTCATGAGGCGCCTGCTCCATCTGCTTCTGAAACGAATTGTTGAATATGGCACCAAAAATAGCTGCCCCCAGGCTCTGCCCCAGATTTCGACAAAAAATATTCAACCCTGTAACCACCCCGCGCTGATCCCAACCTACCATCGACTGAATGCCCACAATATTGGGTGTACTCAAAAGACCAAATCCCGCTCCCAGCATTACCTGCGACAATACAACCAAAGCCACCGGTTGTGGCCATGGAAGTAGCAAAAACCCCATACAGGCCAGAATGATTATGGATGCACCGATGAGGGAGGTATTTCTAAACCCGATTCTCAGATAAATTTTCCCCGATAAAGCGGATGCCACAGGCCAACCTACACTCTGGCTGGCCAGAATAAACCCTGAAACGATGATCCCCAGTCCCAAGGCTGCCTGCGAAAAGGTGGGCAAAAAGGTATCCGGCCCCATCATTACAATGCCCATAAAAACCATGGCCAGATTAGCCGCGGTGAAAGTGCGGTTTTTCCATATCCAGGCCGGCATAATGGGTTCCCGTGCTCTCTTTTCGGTTCTGACGGTCAGAATTATCAGCCCGATGATAACAAGCAAAATCAATACGCCCGGCACACTGATCCATGGCCAACTCTGCCCGCTCTCAAGCAGGTAAATAATGCAAAGTCCCACGGTCAACAGTATCAGCACCGACCCTTTATAGTCAATGTGATGGGTTTTTGAAACCAGGTTTTCTCTGAAAAACTTCATCAGAAAAATCATACTCACTATGCCGATCGGGATATTAATGATAAAAATCCAACGCCAGTTGGCATATTCAGCCAGGGCACCTCCCAGCGCCGGACCAATGATAGCGCTAATACCCCAAATACTCGAAAGCCATCCCTGCACCGCTGCCCGCTCTTTAACTGTATAGATGTCGCCGGCGATGGTATTTACCGAAGCCATGATGCTACCGGCCCCAAGCCCTTGAATTCCCCTGAAAATAATCAGTGAATTGATATCCCATGCGGCCGCACTACTCGCCGAGCCGATAAGAAAGATCACGATTCCGATCAGCAGGATAATTTTTCGACCAAAAATATCGGCCAGCTTACCGTAAATGGGAATCGTGATGGTTTGGGCTAACAGATAGATAGAAAAAACCCAGGAAAACTTTTTGAATCCTCCGAGGTCGGACACGATCTGCGGAATAACGGTTGATACAATCGTAGCATCCATTGCGGCCAACATCATCGTCATCATGAGTGCAATCAAAATATATCTTCTCTTCAAAGGAACACCTTCGGCCATGGTGCAAAGGTAAAAAGGTTTAACAAGCCCGTTTTTAATTATTTAACAAGAAGGAGCGAATCCTTTTGAAAAAATGTTAAGGAATTGGTCAGAAATAATATTTTTTGGAAGTTTAATTAAGGAAACATACCTTCGTTTTCTTCACGAAATAAAAAGAACTTTTTTTCGTTAATACATACCTATCGGGATACAAAATCCTGCCAGTATAATCCATAAGTATGAAGAAACTTTTTTTTGTCTGCTGCTCAATCTTTTTGCTGATATCAGTACAGACCACACAGGCGCAAAAGTCGCCCGACCAAGACATAAAGACTACTAACAATCATGTTAATTCTTCGGTTTATACGGAGGATGGATTTATTAAAACGCCCTGGACTACAGAAGTAAAACAATCCAAAACGCCGGCTCCGGTAGTGCAAAAAAAATCTTTCCTGAAAGAAACCAAAGAAATCATCGAATCCCTCACATCTCTTCAGTTTAAATATGCCATGATGCTGAATGTGAATGTGGAGTCCTTGAAAAATACAGCACTTCTCGGTTTTATGGATGATTGGTTTGGCACCAAATATCGCTACGGCGGTACCACCAAGAAGGGAATCGACTGCAGTGCGCTTACCGGCAGTTTGCTTTTATCCGTTTACGGACTGGCAATGCCACGTACAGCCAGGGAGCAATACAAAATGGTAGATCATATCAAACGCGAAGAACTCAAGGAAGGCGATCTGGTTTTCTTCAATACCAAAGGTTATGTATCGCACGTAGGATTATACCTCGATAATGGATATTTCTTGCATGCTTCCACATCGCAAGGGGTCACCATTAGCAGTCTGGATGAGGCTTACTACCAAAAAAGATTCATCTGCGGAGGTAGAGCTCCGGTAGATAAAATGTAGAACCGGTAAGGAAAGTTTTCCCAAAAATTCTGATTTTCATGTATTAGTGAGCTAAAGTCAACTGATTGTTTGTCTTTCACTTTTCGTCTTGGCACAAAAAGTAACCTAAGTTAAGGATAAACGATGCCCCTCAGGCAATATACACTGTCGGTTGGGGACCCGTTCGCCGAGGCGAATTTCTCAACTGTCTCATGCATCATTCAGGGTGTTTATTTCTAGCAAAAAGATAGCGTAATGACGTCTGGGAACGATCAAAAATCGATATGCGTCATTGGTTCGTTGTGTATGTGTCTTTTATTACCTTTCAATCCTTTCTGGTCTAAAACCCCGAACGGGGTTTAATCCTGATAACCCCTGATGAAATCGAGGGTACAATAAGCGTATTGTAACAACCCCGAAGGGAGTTGAACATGGATAGTCATTAACAAAATCATTTACTTTAAGCTTCATTAGTATCGCTATCGATTGTTGTTCAACCCGTATCCGGGTTGTTGTGATTCTTTTTTTGGATCCACCGGTTTTACCGGAGGTTATCGATATTCAAGTCCTTCAGACTTG
>JBIQMB010000373.1:0-4353 GCA_044463745.1 Chitinophagaceae bacterium
GCGCGCACAACACCGTTTTTCCAAAAATTATTTCCTTACTCAAAGAAAGAGGGATGAATGATGTACTGGTAACCGGTGGCGGAATAATACCGGCCGAAGATGTTCGTAAACTTAATGAAATAGGAGTCGGAAGGTTGTTTTCACCGGGTACACCTACCCATGAAATCGCAGAATACATTGAAGAATGGGTAGCCAAGCATCGCGAATTTTAAAATCAAACTACAAAGAATAATATGAACTATTCAAGTATATCTTTTTCAGTTGCCGAAGGAATTTGTACAATAACTATTGAGCGGCCCGACAAATTGAATGCCTTGAACAAACAGGTTTTTGATGAACTGAATCATGCCATTGATCAGGTTTATGTGAATGAAGAAATTAAATCTGTAATGATAACCGGCCGGGGAGAAAAAGCATTTGTGGCAGGGGCTGATATCAGTGAATTTTTAGAGATTTCTTCATCAAAGGGCGCTGATCTGGCTGCGCGTGGTATGGCGGTGTTTTTTAAAATCGAAGACTGCCCCAAACCTGTGGTAGCGGCTATCAATGGGTTTGCGCTCGGAGGCGGGTGCGAGTTGGCCATGGCATGTCATTTCAGATATGCGAGTGAAAATGCCAGATTTGGGCAGCCGGAGGTAAACCTGGGTTTGATACCCGGCTATGGCGGCACACAGCGTCTTACAAACCTGATAGGCAAGGGGAGAGCCATGGAATTAATGCTCACCGGCAAAATTATTTCGGCCCAGGAAGCGGTAAACTGGGGGTTGGTAAATGCCGTTTATAAGCCGGAAGAGCTACTGCCTAAGGTGAAGGAAACCCTGCAATTAATTATGACTAAATCGCCGATAGCTGTAGCCAAAGCCATCCGGGCAGTAAATGCATTTGATCATACAAGAGCCGGGTTTGCAGAAGAGACCAGATTATTTGGTGAAACTTTTCAATCGGAAGATATGCAGGAAGGTGCCAAGGCATTTCTTGAAAAGAGAAAACCCGTTTTTAAAGGAAAATAAATCTTACATCTAAAAAAGATAAATCAAAAAAAGAATGGAATACAGAATTGAAAAAGACACGCTGGGTGAAGTGAAAGTGCCCGCAGATGCTTATTTTGGAGCCCAAACCGAACGCAGTGTTGAAAATTTTCGAATCGCAACCGATATTAACCGGATGCCGAAAGAAATTATCCGTGCTTTTGCCTATCTGAAAAAAGCTGCGGCCATTACCAACAACCAGGCGGGTGTGCTTCCTGATGAAAAAATGAAACTGATTAGTCAGGTGGCAGATGAGATTCTGGAAGGAAAGTTGGACAGCGAATTTCCACTTGTGGTATGGCAGACAGGTAGTGGTACGCAGAGCAATATGAATGTGAATGAAGTGATCGCTAATCGCGGACACGTTATTAATGGCGGAAAACTGGATGATAAGGAGAAGATTCTTCATCCGAATGATGATGTAAATAAATCGCAATCGAGCAATGATACTTTCCCCACTGCCATGCACATAGCTGCATACAAAATTTTAATGGAACTGACCATTCCGGCTTTGTCTCATCTGCGCGACACGCTGCATGCAAAGGCTGTGGAATTTAAGGACATTGTCAAGATTGGCCGTACGCATTTCATGGATGCTACACCCCTCACGCTTGGCCAGGAGTTCAGCGGTTATGTTTCGCAACTGGATCATGGAATCCGCGCGATAAAAAATACCCTCGAACACTTGAGTGAACTTGCACTTGGCGGAACGGCTGTCGGCACCGGCATTAATACCCCTCCCGGCTATTCTGGAAATGTGGCTAAAAAAATTGCGGAACTTACTGGTTTACCTTTTATCACAGCGCATAATAAATTTGAATCGCTGGCCGCACATGATGCCATTGTGGAATCGCACGGCGCATTAAAAACAGTAGCTGTGAGCCTGATGAAAATTGCCAACGATATCCGTATGCTTTCTTCAGGTCCGAGAAGTGGAATTGGTGAAATTCATATTCCTGATAATGAACCTGGTTCATCCATCATGCCGGGTAAAGTAAATCCCACACAATGTGAGGCGCTGACCATGATTGCTGCTCAGGTTTTGGGAAATGATGTGGCAATTAATGTCGGCGGTGCTACAGGACAATTTGAATTGAACGTCTTTAAGCCCATGATGATTTACAATTTTCTACACAGCGCCCGGTTAATCGGCGATGGCTGTAACAGTTTTAATGAGAAATGCGCAAAAGGTATTACACCCATTCATGATAATATCCGTAAGCATGTTGATAACTCATTAATGTTGGTAACGGCATTAAATACGCACATCGGTTATTATAAGTCGGCTGAAATAGCGCAGAAGGCACACAAGGAAAACACTACTTTGAAAGAAATGGCTGTGAAATTAGGTTATCTTACGGCTGAGCAGTTTGATCAGTGGGTTGATCCTAAGAAAATGGTGGGTGAAATTAACCTGTAATTTACAGTCAGTAAAATACAAAACGCCGGTGAATGCTTTCGTAAACGAGCGTTCATCGGCGGTTTTAATTACTTGAAAAAGGATGTCTCTGGCTTAAGCTATTTCTGCATTTCGCTAAAGAATGAGACATCACCATCTGTTTCTACCTGAAGTACAATCTGCTTATTGTTATTTTTCATCTGAACAAAATACCCGTCACTTGGTATAGGTGTCTCGAATAAATCAAGGGCTTTATCCGAGTCTTCATTCAGGTCAATCCACATAACCTTTACCGGTGCGTATCCCTGATATTTTTTTTCGATGAATTTTTGTGCTTTTGACGGAATAGCACTGTAGTCGGTATAATGACCCATGCCCAGCAAACGGCCATCAAACCCATAAAATGCCATCATGGGTTTATTTTTTTTATTATGAAATTGAACTTCTACAAACTGTTCGCCCGGCACGCTCCACTCAACATCCTTTGCAGCCGGAAAAGATGAGTTAAATTTTTCCATGGTTTGAGAAGAAATATTTTCAACGGCACGGGTGCTTTCTTTCTCGGCTTTAATCTCCCTTTTCATCATTTTGCTGTCATTCGTATTGCTTTTATATACCGCCGCCAAATCAGCTTTGGAGGCTTGAGCAAAACCCGAAGCACTTAGCATTAATAAAGAGATCAACGACAGAACAAAAATCCTAAGACATTCCTGAAGAAACCGAACAAAGTTGTGTTGTGATTTTTCGACATCGGTTATATCCAAAACTATTGGATAGAGGCCGTAATTGTTTTTCATTTTTTTGTTTTTAGAGTTATAAATAATCATCTCTGACTACTCAAAAAACAAAGTATATACCACAACGATATTAATCAGTATAATGTAGTTTTAAAATTTTAAACATTAGCATACATGCTCTCGATCTCACTTTCATATTTGTTGGTTATAATCTTTCTCTTAAGGCTCAGTTTAGGGGTCATTTCTCCGGTGTCAATGCTCCAGGCCTTCGGTAATACGATGAACTTCTTGACCTGTTCTACATGGTTTAAACCTATATTCAGCCGGTCTATTTCGGATTGAAAAAGTTGCTGCACCTGTGTGTGGTTTACAAGTTCACCATCAGAGCTCACTGTTATGTTATTTTTTTCAGCCCATTTTTTCAGGTTTTCGATAGATGGAACAATTAAAGCAGCAACAAATTTTCTGCCGGGGCCAACTACGATCAGATTTTCAATATATGGAGATTCTTTCATTCGGTTTTCTACCGCCACGGGTGCTACATATTTACCGCCACTGGTTTTAAATATTTCTTTTTTTCTGTCTGTTATTTTCAAGAATCTTCCGTCCACAATGGTACCTATATCTCCGGTCTTGAACCATTCGCCATCCATAACTTCGGCTGTTTCTTCAGGCAGTTTGTAATATCCCATCATTATATTTGGGCCTTTGCAAAGTATCTCCCCATCTTCAGCAATTTTAACCTCTACATTATCAATAACCGGCCCAACAGAGCCAAACATACGGTCTTCTTCCTGATATCTGTTTACACTTACCACAGGCGAAGTTTCCGTAAGGCCGTATCCTTCCATAATGATCAATCGGGCGGCCGTAAATATCCTGATGAGTTTGACAGGGCAAGCCGCCCCGCCACTTACAATGCACACAATTTCATTACCCAAAGCTTCCCGCCATTTACTAAAAATGATTTTGTTTGCGAGATTCAGTTGAAAATTATACCACCAACCCTGATTTTGATTGATCTCATATTTTTTGGCCAGTGAATGTGCCCAAAAGAAAAGGCTTCTTTTAATACCCGTCAGTTCACTTCCGGTCATCATTATTTTTTCATAAACTTTTTCCAGTAGGCGGGGTACGGTAGTGAAAATTTGAGGCTTCACTTCCTTCAGGTTTTCACTTATGGTTTCCA
>JBIQMB010000374.1:0-1471 GCA_044463745.1 Chitinophagaceae bacterium
AAACGGTAAGCGACTCATTTTTGTAAAAGATGATAAGGAGATGAATGCATGGATCCGGAATTCGGAAAATACTTATTTCAAAAGAGTTGAATTTCTAAAAGAATTTGATAAACGAAAACATTTAACTGATGAGTTCAAAAATTATGCAGTAAATTTTTTCACCGGTGTTTACATTCTTCAGGTGATGGCTCCCTTCAGGTTTTACGGTAAAAATATTGGAGAAGGATATATCCGGACTGCAGATAGCTTAAGAAATGCGTTAAACGATTCATCTGAAGAGGTGAATGCCGTCACGCTTTGGGCGGCGAAAAGTTTGTCTGACTTCATTTTTAAATACAAGCAACCTTCCTCTCTTATTGAAAAATATAATTTGATTTCAGAAAACTTCACTGGGAACATACTCCATTTTTTATTATGGGAGTTTTTTGATAAGTATAGGACGCAACCGGGTAACCCTAAAATAGATTCTTTGCAAAACGAATTCATAATGGCACATCACGACGACTATGCTAATGCATTGCTGAATCAATTACAACTTATAAAGTCTAATGCTAAATCTCCGCCTAACACGCTGATAAATATTCATGGTGAAAAATTTGAGTGGGCGGCTGTTTTAAGTCAGCAAAAAGGAAAGATTGTATTTGTGGACTTTTGGGCTAGCTGGTGTGTGCCATGCCGAAAAGAGATACCCTCTTCGGCTGAGCTAAGTCAATATTTAAAAGAAAGAAATATCGTTTTTATTTATCTGTCTATTGACAAGATATTTCAACAATGGGTTTCTGCCATGCAGGAAGAAAGATTGCCCAAAGAAAACAGTTTTTTAATTCAGAATTTCGATGATTCTGATTTTAAAAAACGCTTTAACATAGATGGGATTCCCAGATACATTATTATCAATAAAAATGGTGAGGTGATTAATGACGGTGCTCCTTCTCCTTCATCTGAAGAATTAAAAAAACTTCTTTTAAAATTATCCTTGGAGTAAATTGTGAATACTCAAGAGTTCTTCTCACGATGTTTCTATTTGGGTCTTTGCGTTATTGCTTTCCTAACTCGTTGTTAGTTCAATCTGCTGAAAGCAGGGTTTTAAAATACCTATTGTGTCGAACCCTCACAGCTTTCTCCAAAAACTTTTGGAAAGTCTGATTACCTTTTTTCTGCATAGCAGGAGCCAGGCAAAACTTTCCAAAAGTAGGCAAGGTTACAGACGATCAAATTTATTATCAGAGAGACACGACAGCATTAAATAAGAAAGATTAATTCAAACCTTCTCACTGTAGTTGATTATACGCACGAATTCCTTTTAATGCACATTAAAGTTTGGACTTTATTGGAAAACCACCCCGTCTGCCACGTGCCTTGAAGCTTGATGTAAACGTGGACATTCGAACGGTCACGTGACATCCACCCCACCTTTTGAGGGGAATTTTGCGAGATCCTTTCGCGGTTGCAAGGTTTGTTTAATTTCAAG
>JBIQMB010000374.1:1571-4328 GCA_044463745.1 Chitinophagaceae bacterium
GTGAAATCCTGTAAAAACTGATAGGTTTTAAAGAACCATCCTACCTGAAAAAAAAACTTATCATTCGTGAGACCTCAATTCCCTTCATTGGAGGGGTGGGCGCGATAGCGGCCGGGGTGGTTACTTATTGTCGACCTGCTTACTCATCCAGAAACAATGAATTAATGACAAGCCGGAACAGCGGTAACTCCTAACAATTTTCCAATCCTAAAAAGCGACATCCATACTTTTGGAAAGTTTAGAAAAGAGGATTTATCTATCAGGTCGCTTGTTATCCAGTCGGAGATTTAGACTAAAGCAAAACCGCAACTTTCCAAAAGTTTAGGGAGGACCTCAGAGCTTTATTTCGAAACTAATTCCATTTTTTTCTTCAATCTGATTATATAAGATTGAACGATTGGAGCTTTGTAAATTAGGTAAAAGGATGATGTACTTAAGTTAATAAACCATCATCAAAATTCTATAACTTTAAATTGTTTTTAAAAATGGAAAAACTAAAATTAAATTTGAGTAATCTGCCGGGAGCGGAGATACTCACAAGAGAGCTGATGAAGAAGGTGGTCGGAGGGATGTATCCGGGAGGAGGTAGGGGTGAATGTTTTATAGAAACATCATGTGATGATGGAACCACAATTAAGTGCAACAGCCATGGAGCTGACAACAATCCACAGGGTGGCGAAAGTTGCCAGAAGGTAGAACATTTATTTGTTAATTGTTATAACGAATCGGAAACTAATAATTGGCTTTTCCGTAATGTGCGGACAGAGTTAATAATTAATTTACTTACTTTCAACATACAAAAAGGTTTAAATACTAAATGCTATTTTTACCTTGAGTTTTATTCTTTCTAGTAATGAAAATATTTAACCGCTGTTTTGTTACTTTCATATTGCACTTACTATTGTTTAGTGTTGTTGTTTGGCCATCTTTTGGACAACCCAGGAAGGCGGCTAATTTTAAAGTTAGCCTTTCTTTAGAAGGGGTGAGTGGGCAAAAAATATTATTAGGTAATAAACCTGCCTCAGGAACAGATCAGACCTTTGTAGTACGTTATTATGATTCGTGTGTTCCCAATAGCAATTTAGTTCAGTTTGAGTTAAGTATAGAAGAACCTATATGGTATTCAATCGAAGTAGTTGGCAAAAAGGGCTGGAAAAGTTTTGTTGCTACTCCTGGTGGTAGTTTAAAAATAGAAGGAAATATAGATTCTATATACAAATCAACAATCTACGGAAGTGAAGAGGATAGCGTATATCAGATTATGGTTAATGGTATTATCCGGCCGCTCTATACTGCCATGTATAAGTCTTCGCCTGATTCTTTTGCTCGTATTTACCCCCAAATTATCAGAGATGCAAAGTACAAGTTTATAACCGAAAACCCCGGCTCATTTGTGGTGGCTAAGTATCTTGTTGAGGGTAATTCCTATAATCTGATTAAGGATACTTCAGAATTGGAATATCTTCGTAAGTGTTATTTAGCACTAAGTCCGGCAGCCAAAGAATTTACTTGTTCTAAAAATGCTTACTACAATTTGTTTGTGGCAGTGGAGAAGCTATCTCCCGGAAAAAAGATTCCTAACCTTTCTTTTATAAATTATAATGGCGAGCCTTTTGATCTTTATCAATATAAAAAGCAACAGAAGAAAAAGTATTACTTTATTGATTTCTGGGCAACCTGGTGTGCACCCTGTATTGAACAGTTTCCGGCTTTAGGAGCAATATTGGACAAATTTGGCGATAAAGGCTTCTGTATTATCGGGTACTCACTTGATACAGACGAAACGAAATACAATCAGTTTCTTAAGACCAACTCAGAAGTGAAATGGATGAGTTTTTCAGATTTTAAGGGAGAAGAGTCGGAGGCATATAAAATATTTAAATTGGGCACAATTCCGGCAAATTTTTTATTTGATGAAAACGGTGTAATTATTGCTAGTAATATTACACCAGAAAAATTATCAGAGTTACTTTCTGAAGAACTTGAAGGATGGTAACTTTTATTGCCATCATACTTCTAAGTGCTATTTTTAAGGGACGTACAAAAACTATAGTTTATTTAGCTTCTACGTAATGTATTGAGATGGACTTCAATCAAAAGTCATCTCGTCCGCCACATTCGTAAACTTCTTTAAAAAAGGTTGTGCAATGCAAGGAGCATGAGCCCTCCACCCCTCCCGCATGTGCTTCGCCAGTGCGGGGCACGATCCATTTGTAGGGGAATTTGGAGAGATCCTTTCGCGGTTGCAAGGTTTGTTTAATTTCAAGGTGAAATCCTGTAAAAACTGATAGGTTTTAAAGAACCATCCTACCTGAAAAAAAACTTATCATTCGTGAGACCTCAATTCCCCTCATTGGAGGGGTGGGCGCGATAGCGGCCGGGGGGTTAGTTATTCTCAGGAAGCTGGTTGCTTATTGTCGATCTGCTCACCCCTGCAGAACAATGAAGCGATGACAAGCCTGAAAATCGGTAACTTCTAACCATTCTCCAATACTAAAAAAAGACATCCATACTTTTGGAAAGTTTAGAAAAGAGGATTCGTCTATCATGGAGATTGTTATCCAGCGAGAAGCATTCGGTCGAAGGGAAAACCGCAACTTTCCAAAAGTTTAGGGAGGATTTCAGAGTTTTTTTTCGAGACTTTTGGAAAGTCTGATTATCTTTTTCTGCATAGCAAAATCATTCACGCTGTCGTGTCCTTTTGTATTTCATATCACTTTTAATGAACATTAAATTTTGGCTTTATTGGAAAACCAC
>JBIQMB010000375.1:0-4326 GCA_044463745.1 Chitinophagaceae bacterium
ACAAGGTTAAAAGTGCCAGAGGAATTGACCCTTTTACAGTAGGTGGTGCCTATGATCTTCTGGATGAAATTTTTGAAGAAAGAAGAAGAGAACTCATTGGCGAAGGATGGAGGTGGTACGATTTGGTTAGGTATAAAAAGATAAAGAGAAACGATCCCGAATTTAATCAGCTTCTTGATCAGAACGGCATTTATTGGCCCATTGCTCAGGAAGTATTATACAGGAATTCTAAGATAGAGCAAAACAGTTATTGGAAATAAACCGGTAAAAGGTAAAATGAATACAATGCAAAGAAAGTTCAACATATACAGCGTCTTGATTTTTCCGATAATGATAATCGCGCTGCTGTTAGCCGGCACTTCGTGTAAGAAGGTGGATAAGCAGTACATCAATTATCAACCTACGGCAGGTAACTTTTCAGGCAATACGATAGAATACCTGAAGTCGCAGCCGGGATTATACGATTCCCTGCTTCTGCTTTTGGATAGGGTGCCCCGATTAAGAGACAGCGTAGCTAATGCCGAAGTAACCCTTTTTGCTGTGTCGAACAGAAGTCTTTCGCTGGCTTTGCAAAATATCAATCAGGCAAGGCACGACTCTATCCCACGGATGGAGCCGGTATCATTGAATTCGATTGACTCTGCTGTGCTTGATACTTTTCTATGCCGGTATATTCTGCAGAATAAAATCGTTTCATCCGATATCAGTGATTTGGCTGATGGATTGTTTTTTCCGACTGTCAGTTATATAAATGCCAACGATGCTGATACTTCATATAATATGCAGTTGCAATACACGCGTACCAACGCTTCGGGCTTTCTTGGCGGCGGACCGGCAGCCATTATTTTCAGTGATCCTAAAGGGTCAATATTTCAGCGCTTCTGGGTAAGGGTTAATACCATTACCGTAGATATAAAAACTAAAAATTCGATTGTTCATCTGTTACCACCCGGTCATGATTTTGGATTTGGTGATGAATTTATAAGGGCGGTGAATTTCAGATAACCAGAAAAAATGTAAAAATGAGCAGCTATAAAAATATTATTTCGATTAAAAAAGTTGGACGGATCCTTCTAATTGTTATGATAGCGATATCATGCAAAAAGTATTTGCCTCAGGATAGGGACACTGTTGGTGCTGATTCACAATTTACCAAAACGGTTTATGAACCGGTTCTGGGTCGTACTACGCTTTTTAGCGAAAATTTTTATCAGGGAAGTACCTCATATCCCGCAGATTTCAGAATAGTGAACCTGAAAAAAAGAAACGGAGAAAATGCAGACGAATTAACCCAGAATTTTCCGGTATTGGTATGGAAGAAAAATTATACAGGAGAAGAGCAATCCATAGCTGAAATAGAGGCGAAGAGAGAAACACAAAACCGGCCTCTTCTTGAGATGTATCCACATTCAGGGCAGATTGTAATGTGGGGCGCTTCACGTTCAAGTTTTATCCGCACGCAGCCCGACAGCGGATATGTATTTGATATAGAAGTCTCTAACTCAGGAGGACGCCGGTTTTATCGCAATATGTTGCTCAAACCTTTTAAAGAAAGGCCCTATGAGCCCTCCAACTTTGATCCGGTAACCGGACAACCTTTATCCAATGGCGTTTTTGCAAGTGAGATAAAAATAAAAGGAGAAGCAAAAGGACGGTACCTGTCATTTTACGATGTAGATGTATTTATTCGCAAACGTTTTGATGTGCCAACCCCCGGAAATTCGCTTCGTTTTATGTTTCTGGATACGATGTACAAACCCATGAACCCGGCACTTTTCAGCAGTACCGATTGGGATCATGTGGTGCATGGATTTAACCGGGTTACGACAGATACAAGTGTGGTATATGAGGTAGCTTATCCGATACCGCTGGCACCTGTGGCAACGAGATACACTGTACCCGGTAATCCCAATCTGGCTCACGTGGAGTTTACATTTCCAAGGCTGGGTTTTGGCGGAATGGGTGATAACGGAAAACTGGCGCTGAATTTTGCTATATATGAGCCCGGAGATTGGGAGATTGTATTCGCATTCAAAACGGATAACCCCAAATTTACTAACGACTAAGCCTGTGATATGAAATTGACAACCCGAAAAATATTTAAAAATATGAGACACATCTTACAGTTGGTATTTCTTCTCTTCTTCTGCCTGGCGATGCAGGATGTGTTTTCGCAGAAAATAACTGTAAAAGGGACGGTTATAGACCAAACAACCGCTATACCCATTGATGGAGTCACCATTTCGGCAGGCTCTCCGCTCAAAGCGCTGGGAACAACCAATAAAGATGGTGTGTTTTCTATTAGTGTAGATGCAGGCTCGAATCTGGTTTTTACCCACGTCAGTTTTAATAAACTGGAGCGTAGGGTTATTGCTTCTACCAGCAGCCTGGAGATAGAAATGACACCCGTTCAGAGTACGATGGAAACCGTAGTGGTGCAGGGATTTGCTACCAAGACCCGCGAAACTTCAACCGGTGCCAGTACCATTATCAGTGGCAAAAGTATTCAGGATGTACCTGTACCAAACGTTATGGAACTATTACAAGGACGGGTAGCGGGTGTGAATATTCAAAACAATACGGGTTCGCCCGGCAGTATGGGAACCATTAATATAAGGGGTATTTCAAGTACCAATGTGAGTGCGGATGGATTTCTTACACCTACTTCGCCACTCTTTGTGATAGACGGTGTACCGGTTGATGTGAATACAAATTTCGAATACGGATTTCAGGGTGGGGGACCCGGTATCAGCCCGTTGGCATTGATTCCTCCGGAGGATATAGAACAGATGGAATTTCTGAAAGATGCTGCTTCTACCTCGCTTTACGGATCAAGGGGTGTGTATGGTGTTATCCTTATTACTACAAAAAGAGGCCAATCTAAAATTCCCATTGTTCAGTATTCGGGCAACATGTTTGTTAACACTCCGCCTAAACTCAGATTAATAGAAGGCGGTAAGGAAGAAAGGTTGAGAAGGATACAGAATATTCTCAAATATGATACAACCATGGCATCGGCTCTGGCTTTAATTAATCAGACTGCCTTTCTCTCTGATAGCTTGAATCCCTATTATAACAACTCTACCAACTGGCAACAATATTTTTTCAGAACCACGATTAACCACGAGCATAACCTCAGTATCCTCGGGGGTGATGCGAAATTCAATTACAAGACGAACCTGAATTATTTTGATCAGCAAGGGATTATTGAAAATACCGGATTTAAGAGATACTCATTGGGTATGAATGCTTTGTATGCACCTACTGACAGGTTTAAAATGATTGTGAACCTCACAGGCCAGCTTGGCCAGAAGCAAAATGGAAGTGGCATAGGTGTGTTGCAAACGGGATTGGCTTCATCGGCTGCTACTTCATCACTCTTGCCACCGCCCAGCCTCTTTTCTGAAAATAATGAAACCCTTGCGGCATCCAATATTCGCAATGATAACAAGACAGGCAATATTGCCATGAGCCTGGATTTGCAATATGAACCCGTTAAAGGTATCAGGGTTACCAATCTTCTAAGCTATAATTATAATACAGGTACAACGGATCGGTTCGTACCTGCATTTTTAAATAAGGGGTCATCCCAATCCTATAGCTATGCGGATATTACCTACACGCTTTATGACCGATCTACGATTAATTTCGTGAAAACGCTCGGCCAGGACGTGCACAATTTCAGCGGATATCTCTTTAATGAAATAAATTCATATGGCTTCAAGGCCAATGAGGTAAGTTTACAGCAAACAGCAGGAGACCAGATAGAAGGACCATTGGGATATAATTATGCGTTGAGTGCGGGAGGAACGGTAAATAACATCCGGGATACGCGCCAGCACGGCTATGGTGGTGCGTTTTCGTATAATTATAAAAGAAAGTATGTGCTTGATTTTAGCTTTAGGTTTGATGGATTATCAACAAACGGCCCAAATCAGGGATATACTAAAAATCCGGCCATCAGTGCCAGATGGAATTTTGGAAAAGAAAAATTATTTGATAAGGCATTGTGGTTAAGTTATGGGTCAGTGCGGGCAAGCTGGGGCCGTAACATCAAGCCAACCGGAAGCATATTTGATGTATTTGGTCGTTATCAATCTGCAGGCCAATATAATAATGCACCAACAGTAAATATCAATTACAGTGTTGTGCCTAATACCAACTTCCTGCCCGAAACCCAGGATCAGTCGAACCTTGGTCTCGATTTCGGAATATTTAATGGTACCGTTGAAGGTTCTTTTGATGCATATTACCGCTCTATTGATAATCAGGTTACCCGCGTTGATCTGGCAGACAACAATGGGTTTGCTACGTTACAGTCTAACG
>JBIQMB010000376.1:0-4318 GCA_044463745.1 Chitinophagaceae bacterium
TTGGGTTTTACCGGGTAAGAAACCACTGCCTCTAACCACGCGTACGAATTAATTCGGAAATAAACGTCTGGTTGCCATTGTCCTGAATTATCATTTTTAAACTCTGCATATCGATCTCTAAAATCTTCATCTGCGGCTTCCATCAAACATTTCTGTACAAACTCTATATCTGCATTGTATGCAATCTGAATTCCTGTTTCGTTCCAGATAAAAGGGATAAACGGACCCGAATAATTCAATATTTCTGATTTAAAAACGTGACTATTGGGAAAAGATATCAGTCGCCCGCTAAGTCGGTCGTTGGTCAGGTATTCGCCGCTGAATTCCATCATAAGCGTGTCGAGGTAATCAATTTTTACCACGTCGCCTCTGTACTTGCCGATTTGTATCCGGTCTCCAACCTGGTAGGGATTTCGGAATACAATATAAACCCAACCTATAAAATTAGAAATGGGAGCCTGGAGCGCAAATCCTAAAACAAGTGAAGCCAATCCTAAGGAAGCGATAGCCAGATTAAAGTTTTGCGATAGAAACGATACCACGAGTATGACACTCAGGATCGCGGTTATCAACCGGGTAATTCTGACGAGGTTGTACCGGTTCCCTTCTGATTGGCTGCCATTCGCTATCAGCTTTTCAATGAATTTACCAATTATGAAAATAATGCACAAATAGAACAGGCTTAATGTCAGCTTCTTGATGATGGTGATGTGGTCTTCCCAAAACCTGAAAATTTTTAGTTCAATAATAAAGTGCAGCCCAAGAAAAAAAATGGCGAAGATGCTGTAACCGATGATCCAGTAATTCTGTTTTCTTGAAAAGTCTTTGGACGAAATGGACACCTTGAAGTCGTTTTTTAAAGCCATAATTGAACAGGATTTGCCGGGATAAATATATACGAATCGGAGGAAATAGCCTATTGGTCGTGCAGAATAAAAGTGGCCTAAAGAAGCTGTGCAGCAATTTATGTATGATCTTAGTATATTTGATATCGAACCTTAATAGATGAAACTGAAGATGAAAATATCTGTTTGTCACATCGGGTGGTATTTTGTTTTCTGTCTGTTTTTATATGCGTGCCAGCAGACTACGGATAAGAGCAAGAGCGCCAAAGTGGAAAAAACATATTATCCCGGGGGACAATTATTATCTGAAAAAATTTACAGTGATAACGGTCAGGATTGGACCACTATCAAATTCTTTGAAAACGGCGATACATCTTCCATAGCTCATTATCACAACTGGAAATATTCCGGCGAAGCGATCATCTTCTTTCCGAATGGGCAAAAGAATTTTCAGCAAAATTATGACACCTCCGGACGTTCTCATGGCGAATACAAATTGTGGAATATGTCGGGCCGGCTAAAGGAAAGCGGCCATTTTGTGCATGGCAAAAAGGAAGGCACATTCAAAACATTCTTTGATAACGGACAGGTTCAGTCTGAGGTGAATTATTCAGATGACAAACGAAACGGCCTCAGTTTGTTATTCAATGAACAAGGGGATACGATTGAAACGAAAAATTTCGTAAATGGTTCATTGCGCTAAAGCACAGGAGGGTTATGCGAACTATGTAATAGTTCTAAAAGCAGGATTCAATCTCAGAACAAAGAGAAACTCCTCCTCCTCATTTAATGCCCGGGATCATAATCCAATTGTGGCCGAAGCCATTTCTCGGTTTCTTCCACTGTAAATCCTTTCCGGGCGGCGTAGCCCTCAATCTGATCCTTTTTGATTTTGCCGATACCAAAATATTTACTTTCAGGATGTGCGAAGTACCATCCGCAAACGCTTGCAGCCGGGTACATTGCCAATGATTCGGTTAACTTGATTCCCGCATTTTCTGTTGCGTTCAACAGTTCAAAAAGTTTATACTTCTCAGTATGGTCCGGACATGCAGGATACCCCGGTGCGGGCCTGATACCCTTATATTTTTCGGCTATCAGCTCATCATTATTCAGGTTTTCATCTGCGGCATATCCCCAAAACTCCTTTCTAATCCGATGATGTAATAACTCCGCAAAAGCTTCAGCAAGCCTATCAGCCAGTGCCTGAAGCATGATCTTGCTGTAGTCATCAAATTCAGCGATAAACCTTTCTATGTGGGGTTCGATGCCGTGAATAGAAACAGCAAAGGCTCCCATATAGTCTGTAGGTTTGCCATCAGCCGATGGCTTAATAAAATCAGCAAGAGAATTATTGGGCTGGCCAGCAGCTTTTTTCATTTGCTGACGCAGAAATTCCAATCTTGTTTTTTCGCCGTTGCTATGGATTACCACTGTATCATCTCCCTCAGCATGTGCATCCCAAATGCCAATAACGCCGCGGGCCGTAAGCCATTTTTCATCAATGACCTTTCTTAAAAAAACTTGTGCTTCGTTGTATAGCTTGGTCGCTGCTTCGCCAATAACCTCGTCTTCAAGAATTTTCGGGAATTTGCCATGCATTTCCCAGGCTATGAAAAAAGGCTGCCAGTCTAAATACCGGAAGATCTCATTCAGGTCATAATCATCAAAAACTTTTACACCTATGAATGCGGGTTTGTAAGGCTGAAATCCATCCCAGTCTAATTTAAACTTATTCTCCTGCGTTTCAGCAAAACTTAGCATAGGCTTGGTCGAGCGTCTGGCACCAAAATCATTTTTAAGTTTTTTATACTCTTCATCAATTTTCTGAAGGTAATCATCCTTGCCTTCTTCATTAACCAAACTACCAACCGTGGTAACGCTCCGGCTTGCATCCAACACATGCACCACGCCTTTATCATATTCCGGTGCTATTCTTACAGCCGTATGCAATCTGCTGGTGGTAGCGCCACCAATCAAAAGCGGAATATCAAAATTGTTTCTTTTCATTTCACGTGCCACATGCACCATCTCATCCAGCGAAGGAGTAATCAGTCCGCTAAGGCCGATCATGGATGCATTGATTTCTTTAGCCTTAGCCAAAATTTTCTCAGCAGGAACCATTACGCCCAGGTCAACCACCTCATATCCATTGCAACCCAAAACAACGCCTACGATATTCTTCCCTATATCGTGTACATCGCCTTTAACTGTAGCCACTAGTATTTTGGGCGCTCCTTCATCCTCTTCGTTTAGGATTCCTTTTTCAATATTTTCTTTTCTTAATTGTTCCTTCTCTGCTTCAATAAAAGGGAATAAATAATTCACACTTTTCTTCATCACCCTTGCGCTCTTAACCACCTGCGGAAGAAACATTTTTCCACTTCCGAATAAATCTCCTACCACATTCATCCCATCCATTAAGGGTCCTTCAATAACATCCAATGGACGCGGATATTTTTGTCGTGCTTCTTCTGTATCCTCTTCAATGTAGTCGGTGATACCATTCACGAGTGCATGCGATAGCCTTTTCACCACATCTTCCTTTCTCCATGCCTCATCCTTAACCTGTACTTTTCCTTTCGATTTGATGGTTTCGGCAAAGGCAAGAAGTTTGTCGGTGGCTTCCGGATTTTTGTTTAAAATAACATCTTCGCAAAGGTCTCTTAATTGAGGTTCAATTTGCTCATAGATCTGTAGCTGACCGGCATTGACGATTCCCATATCCAGGCCGGCTTTAATGGCATGATAAAGAAAGACAGCATGCATGGCCTCTCTCACAGTGTCATTTCCTCTGAATGAAAAAGAAAGGTTACTCACTCCGCCGCTAATGTGGACCAGGGGCATCAGCCTTTTTATGTCTTTAGAGGCTTCTATAAAATCTACCGCATAATTATTATGCTCTTCGATGCCTGTAGCAATGGCAAAAATATTCGGATCGAAAATGATGTCCTGCGGATCGAATCCCGCTTTTTCAGTGAGCAGGTCGTAAGCTCTCTTACATATTTCTACCTTTCTTTCCCTGGTGTCGGCCTGTCCTTTTTCATCAAAAGCCATGACCACCACCGCTGCTCCATATGCTTTACAAATGCGTGCTTCTTCCAGAAATTTTTCTTCGCCTTCTTTCATCGATATCGAATTCACGATACATTTGCCTTGTACACATTTCAGCCCGGCTTCAATGATATTAAATTTTGAAGAGTCGATCATGATGGGGATTCTGGAGATGTCGGGTTCCGATTGCAAAATGTTCAGGAATTTAACCATCGCTTTTTCGCCGTCAAGCAGGGCATCGTCCATATTAACGTCCAGAATCTGTGCGCCACCTTCTACCTGCTGGCAGGCAACAGAGAGTGCTTCGTCGTAGTTTTCGTTCCTTATCAGGCGTGCGAATTTTTTTGATCCGGTAATGTTTGTTCTTTCACCAATATTGATAAATAAAGTATCGGGCCTGACGATCAGTGGTTCAAGTC
>JBIQMB010000377.1:0-4313 GCA_044463745.1 Chitinophagaceae bacterium
GGATGTACGGCTGCCCCAGATTTTTTCTTTCAGTCCGCTTGCTCCTAAAGTACCCATTATAATCAGGTCCGCTTTTCTTTCTGCTGCAGCTTTCAGGATGGCTTCGCGTAGCGGATAGGTTGATATAAAAGTTTCAACCTCTACACCGTGCTCTGTCTTAATTCTTTCTCTTTCCTGATCTAATTTCTTTTCAATATCGGCCAGCATATTCAGGTTAAATTCTTTATTCATCCCGATATAATCTGTTGCGAAACTACCTGTCACCTCATAAGAGTGCAATAGGGTAATTCGGGCCGGAAAAACCTTGGAAGTCTGGATCGCAAAATCTATAGCGTTTCCCGCTGTTTCTGAAAAGTCGGTTGGTACTAATAAATGTTTCATTTTTTATGATTTTATTGCATTGCCTGATGATGAACCGTTGCCTGTATATGCCGGGATGGCAAGTATTGGCAGGGTAGAGTAGAAGGCCATTTTTTTCGTTACACTTTTATTGAGCAGCCGCTCCATAAATGATTTGGGATAGGTAGTCATTGCAATAATTCCACAATCCTTCTTGTTGCAATAAGCATCTATCGCACTCTCAAAATCCTCTCCCGTTAAAACCTTTCCTCTGAAAATAACCCCGGGAAAATTTTCTGCCAAAAAGCCGGTATAAGAATCGAGCTGCTCTTTATTATAAATCATGTCTGCAAATTCCTCTCCGTTTTTTTCTTTGAATGCTACCACGTGAACCTCTGCCGAAAATAATTGCGGGATATCCATTAATTTTTTCAGAAGGTTTTTATTTTTTTCAAACCTGTTGGTAGCAAAGAGAACTGTTTTTGGTTCACGAATATGATAGGAAACCGGAATCGTCAAAACGGGAATTCTGGATTTGCTGATAGTGCCTGTAGCAACTGAACCTGCAAAAACTTTTTTTAATCCGCCACCTGCTCCGGTTCTTCCCATTACGATGAGGTTGACCTTCTTTTCTTCTGCGAATTCATTTATGGAAGCCACAACCTTTCCACCTGATACATGGGGCAGTATTTTGACATCCGGATAGATGGCCCGGGCTGCATTTAAAGAGAGCAATAATTTATCCGACCTGTCTTTGACGACTTTTTTATTCAAAGAATCGGTCTGCATTGTAGCCATGTTGAGTGCAGGTTCTATAACATGAAGTAAATATATAGTGGCTTTTTTAACCCTGGCTATTTCGGCTGCATAGGCCACTGCTTTAAAAGCATTTGCAGAAAAATCTGTTGGCACTAATATTTTACGAATCATACTGTATATTGAATGGGTGCAATGTATTGAAACTTATTTTAAAACCGGCTGACGGCCATTATATCCCGATATGATTTTCATCAAGAGCCCTTATCCCGACAAGATAATCCTGAAAGTTGTTCCTTTTCCCGGCTCAGTACTTTTAACAAGGAGCTGCCCTTTATGGTATTGCTCAATGATTCTTTTACAGAGAGAAAGGCCGAGTCCCCATCCCCGTTTTTTAGTTGAGAAACCCGGTTTGAAAATTTTATTAAGATGATGACTGGCAATCCCCTTTCCTGTATCGCGGATGTCAATCATGATCTGATCTTGTTTTTGGAAAACCTGTATAAAAATGTTACCGCTCCCTGACATAGCATCCAGGGCATTCTTCAATAAATTTTCGATCACCCAGTCGAACAAAGGTGGCGAAATGTTGGCTACCATCTCTGCTTCCGGTGCATCCAGGGTTATCTTAACTTTTTCCGGAGCTAATCGTCCGATGTATAAAATCATATTTTGAATCTGCGGAATAATATTTTTGGGTTCCAAATGTGGTGCGCTTCCTATTTTTCCAAACCGGTCGCTGATTAATTTTAGTCTCTCGAGATCTTTTTCCATTTCGGCTGAAATGTCTTTGGCTTCATCCTGATCTTTTAATATTTCGATCCATCCCTGTAAAGAGGTTAACGGAGTTCCTAACTGGTGTGCGGTTTCGCGTGCCATCCCTGCCCATACCTGGTTTTGGGTTGATTTATTGCGGATGGAAATGGAATAGATGGTAATGGTTATAAAGAGGGCCACGACCAGAAGTTGAACGATCGGGAAATATTTAATTTGCTTTAAGAGCAGGGAGTCGCCATAATAATATTTATCAGCCACATAGGGATCGGTGTTCAAAACCAGTTCAATGGGAGGATTGCTTTTTTTAAATTCGTTCAGTTTTTTCTTTAGGTAGGATGGTGAAGAAGTTCGGGTAGAATCGAGGTTTCGAAAGTCGGTTATACTGTCTTTTTCGTTGGTAACAATAATGGGGATGTCTTTGTTTTGCTGCTGGATGAGGCTGGCTAGGGTGATGTTGGTTCCTTCCTCCGCATGGGCTATCAGTTTATTGGCTTCTACCCACTGGCCGATCTTCTCTCTTTCTTCATTTTGAATTTTTTCAGAAAGAAAATTAGTATAGAAAATCGTACCGGTAACTATAGCGATGGCGAGAAATGTTAAAACCAATCTGAAATCAAAAAACTTCCAAAGCATCCGGTATTAAATTTTTGAAAAGGAAAGATATAATTTAAAAAGCAAAATTATTTTTGTTTGTTTGTAAACTCAATGAATCCGCAGAAGCATACACCATCGGTTGCTGTTGTCATCCTGAACTGGAACGGCAGAAAGTATCTTGAAAAGTATCTTCCTTCCGTATTGGCAACAATGTACGAAAATTTTCATATTGTAGTAGCAGATAATGCTTCTGAGGATGATTCGGTAGTTTTCCTACGTGAAAATTATCCCTCGGTTAAACTCGTTCTTCTTGAAAAGAATTATGGTTTTGCTGAAGGGTACAACCGGGCATTGGAACAGGTTTCCGCTGATTACTTTGTATTGCTTAATTCGGATGTGGAGGTCTCGCCAGATTGGATTAGTCCGGTGATTCGGTTGATGGAATCTGATAGACAAATTGCGGCATGTCAACCTAAAATTTTATCAGAAAAGAATAAAACATTCTTTGAATATGCCGGTGCCGGTGGAGGATGGATAGATAAATACGGATATGCATTTTGCCGGGGAAGGGTATTTGATATTAGTGAAGAGGATAGTGGACAATATGATGACGTGTCAGAAATCTTCTGGGCTTCGGGAGCCTGCTTTTTTGTTCGTTCTGAGGTCTTTCGGAGCTCAGGTGGATTTGATTCTTTTTTCTTTGCTCACCAGGAAGAAATGGATCTGTGCTGGCGATTAAAAAATAAGGGATATAAAATTTTTGTCCAACCCCAATCCGTGGTGTATCATCTGGGTGGCGGAAGTCTGGCCATGGGAAATAAGAGAAAAGTGTATCTCAACTTTCGGAATAATTTGATCATGTTGTTTAAAAATCTCCATCCAAAAGAAAAGTATCTGAAGCTGTTTGTTCGGATGGTATTGGACGGCCTGGCGGCAGTGCAATTTTTGTTTAAAGGAAAGGGGGGATCGGCTTTGGCGGTTTTAAGGGCGCACTTTTCTTTTTACCGTTGGTGGTTAAAAAAGGACAAACATTACAAGGCATCAAACCGAATGAAAACGCTGTCGGGCGTGTATAACGGAAGCATTGTAAAGGACTTTTATCTGGGTTCAAAAAAAAGTTTTTCAAATATTGTTGAAAACAAAAAATAGAATGTCATTGTAAACTATTATTTTTGTCACTGTAAAAATTTGAATATGGAACCATTAGAACATCCCGCAGTGCCTGATCAGAGAAAAAAGGATTTAGGTTACAGTTGGGTGAGTACATCACGCTTTTTATTTTATTGTCAGATAGCTATTTTTATGGCATTGACGGCCGGAATAATTTACGGAATGTATGTTAATCGTTATACAGGAAAACCCAAAGTGGAAGTACCTGCGAACACGCATTACAATCCTCAGTATAAATAAATTTTGACTGAAACAATTGTTGCCCTATTTTTGCAACCCAAAATCAAAAGTTCTTGGTCATAAGCGGAAGTAGCTCATTTGGTAGAGCACAACCTTGCCAAGGTTGGGGTGGCCGGTTCGAGCCCGGTCTTCCGCTCCAAATCAAAAAGCAGTAATACTGCTTTTTTTGTTGATAGATTGTTCATTGAATTTCTTACCCGGGTGGTGGAACTGGTAGACACGCAGGACTTAAAATCCTGTGGCCAGCAATGGCTGTACGGGTTCAAGTCCCGTCCCGGGTACTTTTTATTTGCTTTTTTCCTTTTTTAATTTTATGGTTTGGTTATTCTGTCTGCTTTGTCACACCATATTTGTCTGCCGAAACGACATCTGATCATATTATTAAGATTTGTTTTATTGATTCTCTTCCTTGGAGAAGAATTCCATTAAAGCTCTTG
>JBIQMB010000378.1:0-4302 GCA_044463745.1 Chitinophagaceae bacterium
TGATGAGGGGAAGGGGCAAGATGATTATCTTGCTCCCTTTCTACTCTACCGGGAGCCCATCCTTCCCGAAAGGGAAGCACTCCGCCAGAACCAACGAAAGTATTTTTCGTCGCTGGTTCAAGTGTTCCAACTATGTTGGGTCACTTGAATCAATTAAATCTGCCGGTTTGCAACCGGTATTTATAATAATATTTTTGAAGAAGTAACATTGGAGTGTGGGTATTTCCAGAGGTTTATACATTACACTCCATTTAGTTTTGTATTAACCAATTCGGATCATGTCACATCTTTATCTCGCGAGATTCATCGGATCATGATTCTGTCGGTTTTCCTCGGAGCCTGTCAACCTTTTTTGAATTCACTTTAACGATCCTGATCTTCAAGGTTACCGGCGTTAGCGGTTCATCCTTTGCATCCCGTCGTACATGGGCGATTTTATTTACCACATCCATTCCTCTGATCACCTTGCCATACACCGTGTAATTATTATCCAATCTTGTTAGCCCATTCTTATTCTGAACAATATAAAACTGACAGCGTGCTGATAGTTTCTCCGGATTGTTATCGCGACCTGCAGCAAAAGTGCCGTACTCATGCCTGAGTGAGGGAACAAATTCAGGTTTAAGCAGGTAAGCCGAATCGGTGAAACCCTCTTCAGTATCCGGACAGCCACCCTGAATCACAAAATCAGGTACCACCCGGTTAAAGGTCAGGGAATCCCAATACCCATCGTTCGCCAACTGAATAAAACTGGCCTTGTGAGCGGGCGTTTCATCATAAAGCCACACCCATATTTTGCCCTGTGGTGTAGTAATCTGAGCAATTTCCTTCTTTTTTTGCGCTATTGCAGAAGTGCAGATGAAAAACAAAAAGGATGTTATCTTAAAAGCTCTTACAAAGGTGGTCATTCTGATATTTTTATTATAGCGAGTTATTTTCTTATCTCTTTTCATCGTTCAAAACCCGGCCACTAAATTAGAAAGATAAAATGATTTTGATATTTTGTTTTGCACGCTATAGCAGACCGCTATATTGAGTATAGGCAATAATTTAGTAGTGCGCTTCTTTTTTCCCTGCGGAAAAAAATTCTGCGAAATTCCGCGAAATCTGCGTGAGCCCACCTTCCCGAAGGGAAGCAATCTGTGCACTTTCAATGCAGATTCATCTGCGTTCTTAGCGATCTTGGCGTGAGGCTTCTTTTCACACAAAGAAAATGGTTCACGCAGAGAACGCAACGACCGCAAAAGATTTTTCTTTCAGAAAAATACTCCCTTGCAAGGGCTTAACGTGAAAACTGGGTTTCATTACCGATCGGTTAGGCTTAAACATCTGCCGGATCTGGCTTAGCGAGCAGAGGGCTTGGGCTTTCAATACAGATTCATCTGCGTTCTTTGCGATCGTTGCGTGAGACTTCTTTATATATCAAAAAATATGATCACCTTTAGTAACGTTTAGTCACAGGTCGGGAGACCTGCGCCAGTACAGGGCTTTCACTCCTGGGAGAACAGAGCTCCAGCTCTGTTTTAAAAAGCACGGAGCTGGAGCTCCGTGTTCCCAGGACTGGCTTGCTTAAGTACAGTTGCTGAACACATCGAACAGATCGGGGTATTGTGCCGAGCTCCTTTTTTCCCGCAGGGAAAAAACCCTGCGAGAATCCGCAAAATCTGTGGGAGTCCACCTTCCCGAAGGGAAGCACTCCGCCAGAATCAACGAAAGTATTTTTCTCTTAACTGGCGCAGGCCACCGGGGCCGTGACTCATCGTAACTAAAAAAGTCGATTCAAATATTTTGATTCAACTCAACGCTATATGTGTAAGCCAGCTCCTGATAAGCTTCTAACTCAGTAAATCAAAATCTCAGAAAAAAATCGCTTACTTTGCGCACTACTTTTTAAAGTCAATTCATTTCATGAAAAAATTTGAATTCAAATCAGTTCTACCGCACCTTATCGCGGTGATCGTTTTTATCATTGTTGCCGCCGTTTATTGCAAACCAGCACTTGAAGGCAAAGTGCTCGAACAGCATGATATTATTGGCTGGAAAGGGATGGCCCAGCAGTCATACGAGTTCAAAGAAAAATACGGTCATTTTCCGTTGTGGACAAACAGCATGTTTAGCGGCATGCCGGGCTATCAGATAGCGCTTGACGGGCAGAGCAAAATTTCAGCCTATTACCTTCATTATATATTCACACTTGGACTTCCGAAACCCATTAGTTTTTTCTTCCTCGCTTCTATATGCTTTTATTTTTTATGCATCGTGGCCGGAGCCAATCCATGGCTTGGAATATTGGGCGGACTGTCTTATGCCTATTCCACCTTCGACCCCATCATAGTGGCGGTGGGACACGATACCCAGATGCTTTCCATAAGCTATGCGCCGGCGGTCATTGCGGGTTTACTGTTATTGTTTAAAAGAAAATACTGGGCGGGCTTTGCTGTCACCACGGTCTTTGCATCCCTGATGGTCATGCAGAACCATATTCAGATCGTGTACTATCTTCTGATTGTGGCATTTATAATGTATGTAGCTTTTCTGATTAAATCTGTGAGAGAAAAGCAGGTGAATGCAGCCATTAAGGCAGGCGCACTCGGGCTGGTAGCCGGTATAATCGGACTGGCCAATACAGCACTCATTCTGTTTCCTACCTACGATTATGCCAAGGAAAGTATGCGGGGAGGAAGATCGGAGCTAACCCTCAGCGATACCACGGTGAAGACCAAAGGTGGACTGGATAAAGACTATGCATTCAGATACAGCCTGGCCATGCCTGAGACATTTACGTTTCTGGTTCCGGCGCTTTATGGGGGAGGCAACGGCAGCGACGAGTTTAAACCCGACACAAAATTCACCGAACAATTTTCGACCCTGGGGGTGCCCGCCGAACAGGCCATCCAATACGAAAATGCCTACTCCTACTGGGGAGAACAGCCGGGTACATCCGGCCCCGTTTATCTTGGTGCAGTGATCTGTCTTTTGTTTATTTTGGGGGTAGTATATCTGAAAAGATGGATCAAGTGGTGGCTGATAGCCGCTTCGGCGGTAGGTGTGGTGCTGGCATGGGGCAGCCATCTAAGCAGTATCAATTATTTCCTATTCGATTACCTGCCGTTCTATAATAAATTCAGGGCACCTACGATGGCTCTCGTCATTCCGCAACTGTGCTTTCCGCTTATGGGCGTATTGGCCGTAAGCAAGCTCTCGAAGCATATTTATGAAGAAGAAACGAAAAAGAAGTTGAAGATAACCGGCCTGGCTACCGGGGTTGTGCTGGCACTGATGGTTATTTTTTATTTCAATGCATCTTTCGAAGGACCGAATGATAAATTACTTAAGCAAAATTTTGAACAAAGTTTTTTACAACAAGCCCCTCCCGGTCAGCCCGTTCCTGCACAGCTTCAGCAACAGGCCGAGCAAACCAGCAGTTCCTTAATCAATGCTTTGCAAAGCGACCGTCGATCGCACATGGGCGGCGACCTGCTCCGCTCTTTCATCCTGATGGCTCTTGCATTCGGATTGCTTTGGTTTTGGGCAGGTAAGAAATTGAGCAACAAACTGGTTTTTGCAGGATTGATTATTCTCTCCGGATTCGATTTGTTGGGCATTGCCACTCGATATCTGAATGAAGGAAAATATATTGATAAGAGTGATTTTGATGCAGCATTTCTCCCCTCGCCTGCCGATCAGCAGATATTACAAGACCCTGATCATGCTAACTTCAGGGTGTTTAATCAAACCGTTGACCCCTTCAATGATGCATCTACCAGCTACCACCACAATTCGGTTGGCGGATACCATGCGGCCAAATTGGCTTTGTATCAGGATCTGATTACGCATCAACTAAGTAAGGGGAATATGGAAGTGTTTAACGCCTTAAATACGAAATATTTCATAGTTCAGGATCCACAGTCGGGAAGGCCTGTGGCACGGCTTAACCCGGAAGCTTTCGGCAACGTTTGGTTCGTAAAAGGTGTTAAAACCGTACCGGGGCCTAATGAGGAAATGCTGGCACTGGATGATACGGACTTGAAAGATACCGCGGTGGTGGAAGAAAAGTACATGAACCAGATTCCGTCTCAACCCCAATCAGATTCTGCGGCCACCATCAAACTGGACCAAAATCTGAATGATGAGATTCAGTATAGTTATCAAAGTGCTACACCACAAGTAGCTGTATTTAGCGAAATATTTTATCCCCGCGGATGGAATGTTTATCTGGATGGAAAAAAGACCGATTATTTCAGAGCCGATTATGTGTTAAGAGGAATGTATCTGCCTGCCGGCAACCATAAGATAGAATTC
>JBIQMB010000379.1:0-4268 GCA_044463745.1 Chitinophagaceae bacterium
CATAGATTTGTTTGTAAAAAGGGGAGGAAAGCATTTATTTCTGGATGAAGTTCATAAATATGAAAACTGGGCGCAGGAGGTTAAGAACGCCTACGATGATTTCCCGGAATTGCAAATTATTTTTACCGGATCATCACTATTGGAAATTTTAAATGCCAGGGCTGATTTGAGCCGCCGTGCCGTGATTTATGAGTTACAAGGGCTTTCTTACAGATCTTATCTGAATTTAGTGATGGATAAAGAATTTCCGAAATATAGTCTGACAGATATTTTAAGACGAAATCCGGAAATCACACAGGAAATTAATGCCCGGATCAGGCCATTGCAACACCTGAGTGATTATCTACAATTTGGCTACTACCCTTTTTTCCTTGAGGGCAAAAACACCTATAACCAAAAGTTGGAAGAAGTAGTCAACTTCATCCTGGAGGTAGAGTTACCACTTTTGCGAAAAATAAATTTAACGAATGTCGCTAAGCTAAAACAACTTTTAAAAGTTATAGCAGAATCTGCTCCTTTTGTGCCAAATGTGAGTAAACTCAGTGAACACATAGGTGTAAGCCGAAACACATTTGTTACTTATTTATATTATTTGCAGGAGGCTCGTTTAACTCGAAATTTATATAAAGATGCAAAAGGAGTTACCCAACTGCAGAAACCGGATAAAATATTTCTTGAAAATACAAACCTCCAATATGTTCTCTCTTTCCGGAAGATAAATGCCGGAAGCATTCGGGAAAGTTTCTTTGCCAATCAACTCGGACGCAGGCATCTTTTGGAATATCCTGAAAAAGGAGATTTTCTGGTTGATGAGCAATACATTTTTGAAATAGGAGGAGCTGGCAAAACCCATAAACAAATAACCGGGCTTGATAACGCTTTTGTTGTGAAAGACAATATGGAATACGGCACAGGAAAGACCATTCCTTTATGGTTGTTTGGGTTTTTAAATTAAAGGAAGTTGAACATGAATATTGGTTGCATTACAATCCTTCTGTGAAGAAATGAAATTTCCTACCTAAATCTTTGCAAATGCTTCCCACTCCTCTTTACCCTTTCAGCGCTTTCTGCGCAAACTCCGAACACTTTCGTACCTCCTTTACTGCATCTGAGCCATCCGGAATCGGGTACTCTAATTCAATGCTAACGGGTATGTCGTATTTTTTATCGCGTAGCAGGGTTAATATTTCCTTGATTGGCGTATCACCCTCACCCCAGGGCAGGTTAGCACCACCATTTGATTTAAGTTGCCGATCCTTCATGTGCATGGAACTGATGCGGTCGTGTCGTGCTTCAATCAGCGCAAGCAAGGATTCTTTGGTGTTGTTTCCTCCTGCAGCAATATAATGACCGCAATCAAGATTCATGGAGTTGTAGGGCGACTGATTCAGGGCAACATCCCAAAGCGTATCCGTAGCCTGTGTATGTGCATGATAACCGACATAGATTTTGTGCTTTGCAGCCAGGGCTCCCAACCTTTTGGTTTGATCAGGGTTGTTGGGCAATTCTACTGTTACAGATCTCGCTCCAAGCGCATGAGCTGCCCTGAAGGCATATTCAATTTCAGCATCTGTATTTTTTACCCCCAATGCATCGGGCTTAAATGCATAAATATCGATCCCGGCTTTATTATACATCTTCTTCACCTCCTTGAACTTATTCATTGAAACCTGTGCGCGCCAGACTGCTACCTCCGCAGCATTGGATGGCCTGCCTGCATATTTCTCCATAGCATCACCCATCAATTCCACGCCATGCAATCCGCTTTCTTTCACATACTTTAAAAGTTGATGAATGTCGTGCGGCATACTTCGATATGAGTAGGTGATCACTCCTATCTGAACGCCTTTCCATTTTGTGCCCCGGAGATTCTGCAATCCGGAAGCAAAGGACTGATTGCTCAAGCTTGACAGGATTAACCCGGCCGCAGCCATTGAACCTTTAATAAGAAATGACCGGCGGGAGTCTTTGTGCGATGTGCTGATATTTTCATCCATGGGAAAAATAATTTTGATTCACAATTCTTCATCATGAATACAATGTAGCATAATTCTGTAAAAAGCTATTCGATTCTACAACAATTCTTTACGCAGTTCTTCTGCAGACTTCGGAGAAAGATACCCGGGCGGCACATCAAGTACGGTGATAGCACCTTTCCTCCCTTCCTTGCTTATCCGTGCAACCGCTCTCGCATATACTACAAGTACCGATGAAGTAAAATCCGGATTGCTTTCCAGCTTCAACGAAAATTCAAGTTGCTGACTCGCCCCTGAGTCGGCCACGCCGGAACGCAGTACCAGCCCACCGTGCGGCATACCGGTATGGTTTTTAAAAAAGTCTTCTTCGTTTATAAAATGCACCTCGGTATGATAAGGCAGAAAATAATTTGGCATCGTTTTTATTTCCATTTCAATGGTCGCCTTTTCCGCACCCTCTTCGGCTACCACATAGCAAACTCTCCGGTGTTTATCAGCGGTAGTGAGCTCAGGCATGGCTCCCGAACGAACCTCATACATGGCTGCTTCGTTGGGCAATGTATATTGAACGCCGTGTTTCACCCCCTTAACCCTGCGGATGGCATTCGAATGCCCCTGACTCAAACCTTTGCCCCAGAAGGTGTAGGTCTTGCCCAAAGGAAGCACGCTCTCGCCCATCAATCGTATGAGTGAGAAAAGCCCGGGATCCCAACCGGTGGAAATTAAGCTCAGCTTTCCGTGAGCTTTTGCGTTATGCTCGACTGATGCAAAATATTCAGGAATCTTACCATGATTATCAAAGCTGTCAACCGTATTGAAAAGCGAATTCAATTGCAATGTTTGCTCCGGAAGGTCTTTAGCCGAGCCGCCACAAAGAAGCATAACATCAATTTGCCCAACAAATTTCCCTAAATCTTCCATGCTATACACCGGCGCCTTGCTTTGAATGCTTTCCGGCGACCGCCTGGTGAATACCGCTATTAATTCCATGTCGGCATTTTGCCTGATGGCTGATTCTGCTCCTTTACCAAGGTTTCCGTAACCTACAATTCCTAATTTTATTTTATCTGAATGGTTCATTTTCTTATTTTTTAAGCGTTCGAAATTAGGAGAATAATTCCGGATTAAAAGATGATGAGTAGAATGATAACCACCATCGGTTTTTCATTTTATTTCAAAGAATATAATTTTTATCCGGATTGAAAGAGACAGAATTAATCAAAGAGCCGATTGGATTAATGGTAATTTTTATTTCGTCTCCTTCTGCGAGGGTGAAGTCTTCAGGAGGAACCAGGCATGTTCCGGTCATCAGATAGCAACCGTTCTCAAAAGAGCATTCGCGATATAGGTATGAAACAAGTTCCTCAAAATTTCGCTTCATTCTTACTGATGGGCGCACCATCCCGGTAAACCAGTTCGTCATTTCTTGTGATTGACATCTGAATAACTGTATCCGGCGAAATCTCATTTTCAGTAACAAACAGACAAGGTTCCAGTGCGGCGCTGCGGTCATATATTTTTGCCTGAGGAAGATATAATGCATTCTCTCCTTCTATACTTCTTGAGCTCATATCATTTCCAATAGAATATCCCTGGATGTGCCCTTCTGAATTGATAAAAAGTGTCAATTCCGGTTCAGGTACATTCCATTCAGAATCTCTGCGGATATAAACTTTCCGGCCATGAGCGGCCAGTCGGTAAGCTGATGATTAAAAAACAATTCAGGCCTGGATGCGTGATACACAAGGTCGTAAAGATCGGCTGCTCCGGAATCGGCAGACTCGTCCATTCTTGCATCCCTGCTTCGCAAATAGGTAACCCCGGCTGCCCATACTTCCTGATTGCCTGCGGGTGGCATTAATTCAGTATCCAAAAGCTTGTTCGCTTCTGAGTCAGATATCACATCGGTTTTCTTTAAGCGCGACTTCAGAAAATCAAATAAAGAATTGCGGTTTACCAGATGATCCCAATCATCATTAAGGAGATAAAACTTTTCCTGATGATGAAGTAAGATCCCGGTTTTTATTTTGAATAACTTCATGAGGCGATGATTTTCATTTAACCTTATACAGCAAAAATAGAAAATCGGGTGGCTATTAAAGAATTAATGAATATGGCAATCTTGTTTTTTGAAACGCAGAGGACATGAGATGCAGGGTTTACGCAGGGAGATGTTTTATTTTTATAATTACTTCTGAAGAAAACAAATCTTGAGTCGGACAAGTGACCTCTCAAATTGGGGCTGTCTAAAAAGCCCCCTTATTAACAAAGTATCCCCGATACTAAAAAAGC
>JBIQMB010000380.1:0-4262 GCA_044463745.1 Chitinophagaceae bacterium
ACCATTATTAAGGAGAACAGAGTGGTATCTATAGATGAATTGGAAACATCTTTACACCCCGACCTGATGAAGCACTTCCTATTAATGTTTTTAGCTAATTCTAATCAATCGCAAATGGTTATCACCACGCATAACCTGTTTCTGCTGGAAGAGCGTGAAGTCCTGAGAAATGACGCCATCTGGTTTACACAGAAAAAGGATGATGGTACTACAGAATTATATTCCCTTTCTGATTTCGACACCTCTACCATTAGAAAGAACTCTTCCATTATCAATTCGTATAAAACCGGAAAATTAGGGGCAAAGCCGGAATTGGGTAACATTTTTATAATAGAAAACAATGGCTAGACCTGATAAGAAAAGGGAGCTTTTACGCAGGATTGCTGTAGTTGGTGATGGTGTTACCGAGAAGATTTACTTTGAACAATTGAAAGAGATAGAACGGATTAAAGATGTTGTCATCAAACCAGAACTACCCAGTAAACCATCAAAAGGAGGTTCTTATAAAAAAGCAATTAATACTGCAAAATCTCTTGCAGAGGAAGGTTATGATCACGTGTATTGCCTCATAGATTTTGATACAGTATTGTCGGAAAATAAACTTTCAGATTTCACTCAAGAACTAAAAGGAATTAACACCGAAGAAATTACGATTTATATAAACAATCCTTGCTTTGAAACCTGGGTGCTGGTGCATTATGAGAAGACGGGTAAAGCATTCTCGGATTGTGATACTGTAAAAAAAGCTGTTACCAAGCACCTGAAAGATTATTGTAAAAACCAGGAATATTTACGGAAGAAGAACTTGTATGAAACGTTAAGACCTCAACTTGAAACCAATGCTATACCAAATGCGAAATTTCTAGAAGATAACAGAGAAGAAAAGAGTAATAATTATCCAAGAGCAGAGGTCTTTAAGTTTTTCCTGAAAGAAAAAATTGTAAAACCTAAAAAGAAATAAAATAATGGAAACAAATTTATTTTAGTTATTTCACCGTAATATTCAATTGTAAATGCCTTAGTAGCCTCTAATACTTAAAAGTTATATAAAATAACCCATAAGAAAAAAGCCATGTGGCAATATTTGGCTGCGCACGGCTTTCTTTGTGACCCCGCAGAGGCTCGAACTCTGGACCCACAGATTAAGAGTCTGTTGCTCTACCAACTGAGCTACGGAGTCATACATTGTTACCCGACCAGGATTCGAACCTGGACAAACAGAGTCAGAGTCTGTCGTACTACCGTTATACTATCGGGCAATCGGACTGCAAAGGTATGAAGCTATTTATTTTTTAAAAAGTGAAATTCACGCCTGAGACTGTCCGTGGCAAATTTTATACTGACATTTACATTTCTTTTGACGTCAGTTATTTATACGTAACGATTCTTCCCCAGATGTCGTTTGTGCCCCATATTCCCTGACGGGTGCATTCCAATTGCACAATCTGGCTGTGATCTACAAACAGGTTGACTTCTGGACCGTAGTTCTTAATATACCATTTAAACACCTGTGGGGCTGCCGCTTCGAACATTACATTTTCAAGCCCTAATTCGTTGATGAACTTTGCGGGAACATCCACTCTCCAGGGCGATGCATTTTCGGTTACCCCTTCTGATTCCATCATGATCAGGTAAGCTCCGGCGTCTAAGAAGCGTTTGGCCTGTTTAATAGCATAACTTACGTCCTGTGTACCTTCGCCCTGCAATTCCTTGATCGTGCTGTCACCTCCGGCACCAAACTGAATGCCGATTTCTGGCTTGGCTTTAAGCCCTGCTTTCTGTACATCTTCAATCAAGCGAAGCCAGTCATCGGTGGGTATGGAGATAAAGCCGGTAGAAATTTCGATGATATCGAATCCCAATTCCTTACATTCATTGATGTATTTTTTTACGGCGTCTTTTCCTTTGGTCACTACATATTCAATAAATCCGCCGGTGGAAACCTGCACACCGTAGCTATGGGCAAGGTCATTGATTTCACGAATCTTATCCGGATTCATAAAGGTAAACGAACCTCCTGCAAACTTAATGCTGTCCACGTAGTTACCACTTGTTTCAAGAATATCTTTAAAATAGCTTTTCCCGAAATTAGAGTAGTAAGCTGCGCGTATTTCTGTGAGTCCAACTTTGCGTGGTTTAACGGGACGGTCATTTCTTTGTAGCCATTCGAAGGCTATCGGGTTGGTAATAAAGTCTTTATTTTTCATAATTGTTTAAATTTTAATTGTGATGTAATTCGTATTTTTCTTCAACAGATTTGTGGCCTGCACGATTTAGTACATCCATTAATTCTCTGACAGTGTGCTCTTCGAGATGCTGCACGATATCGATGATTTGATTTTGATGGTCAACACTGACAAACGGTGTGGCAAGCATTCTGAATTTATGAATGACAGATTCCCACGAGGCCGGCTTAGTTAGAAATCCTTCGTAGTCAGTTTTTAATGTACTGTAGGTTCTGCCATCCTTCATGGTGATTTTAATATCACAAGCCATTTCATTCGGAAAACGTTCTGAGTATTCCTTCTTTGGCTTTACGGTTACTTTTTTCAGTAGTTCCTGAACGTCACGGCTTGCAATCCTTTCGGGCTGGTACTGGGCCGGCATGAGCTGATCGTCAAGTAGCAACACAGACATCATGTATGGCAGGCTGTGATCGGCCTCTTCTTTGGTTCGGATGTTTTTCTTTCCACCCTCTTCTCCCCCACCGATGATATTGAAGGCTACATCAAAGGTGTTTAATTCAATGCTTTTGATCTGTTCAGGATCGATGAAGTATTTTTCTTTTAATTCCTGTAATCCTTCGAGTGTGGATTGTGAATGGATTTCCGCATTGTATTTTTTAATAATGGTGTCTCTTACTTTTTCAAGGTTTTCCTTACCCCAATTGATGTGGAAATCGCCGGCAATACTTTCTTTAAAACCCTTATTTCCTTCAAATACTTCTTCGGGTCCGGTGATGCCGTATTTAGCCAGAAAAGCGGAATGGGTGGATGTCCAACCGGTAGATGGAAAAGCGAGCCCTTTCCAGTTTGAAAGATTCCCGGTACGCGTTACCCGAAGGGCATTGTATGCGGTGGCTGCAATAGCAATGGCATTGGCCGTTTCATCTGCATTGAGTCCAAGGGCGTAGGCTGCGCCTGAAGCTGCTCCATAGGCTCCCTGCACGGTATGGTCAAATCCTTTATCGCGTACGGGCGCTTCTTCGCTCAGTCTGCATTGAACCTGGTAGGCGATGGCCAGCGCGGTGAGAAAATCCTTTCCATTCCGGTCTGCAAATTCTGATGCTGCCAAAACACTGCCGATATTATCAGAGGGATGGCAGGTTTCATTTTTTGCCAGGAAGCTGTCATTAAAATCCAGATAGCGCACCAGTGCGGAATTGTAAAATGAAGCCCGTTCGGGAGATGTTTTTTGTCCGCCGATCATGCTTGCCAGAGGATTTCCTCCGAAGTCGGTGATCATTCTTTTTATGTTTTGAACTGGGGTTCCCTGCATGGCGCCCAGGGCACATCCCAGAGAGTCGAGCAGTCGGATTTTCAATTCCCTGACTGCGTCTTCAGAGAGGTCTGAAAATTTTTTATTTACGATAAATGATGCTAATTTTTGAACTTCTGTCATAGTATTTTATTTTTTGGTGTTTTGTAATTTGATTACTGCAAACTTACCATGGAAGTGGGCGAAAGTCAATGTGGTAAAGGCGATCAGAGGTATAGCCAAAAGCGATAAGCGGCTGCGAACGTGGTTTTTTTCTGGGTAATATTTGAGAGGTGGGTTTTGTCACAAAGACACGATGACACCAGGAATCACGAAGAATTTGGATTGGTGTTTTGTATTGTAAGGATTGATCTAGGTAATGTTCAAATAGTGATTGATGCTTATGTCACCTCTAACGAGTTTTTTTTTTTACAATCATTTCGTCCCTAACGGGATTGGAGTTGCCACAAAGACACGATGACACCAGGAATCACGAAAAATTTGGATTTGTGTTTTGTATTGGGATGGTTGATCGCGATAATGTTTGCCAAATCACGATTGATGCTTATGTCACCTCTAACGAGTTCATGTTTGGTGCTGTTGGCTTTTTTACAATCGTTTCATCCCTAACGGGATTGGAGTTGCCACAAAGACGCGGTGACATCAGGGATCACGAAGAATTTGGATTGGTGTTTTGTATTTGGATGATTGATCGCGATAATGTTTGCTGAATCACGATTGATGCTTATGTCACCTCTAACGAGTTCATGTTTGGTGCTGTTGGC
>JBIQMB010000381.1:0-4194 GCA_044463745.1 Chitinophagaceae bacterium
ATAAAAAAATCCAATAACCAAATATTGGACTATTTATTTTTTATAAATGGTATTACAATAAATCTGCACTCAATGTTTTATTAAGTTTACCCGTTAGATTTGATCGTTTAACAAATAGAATATCAAATCCGTCCGTAGCCCGTCTCACTCCCACAATTATGACCAATTCATCTTTTATTTTTGGGAGAAGTAAAGATTTGTTATATGAGAAAAGTTGCCTTAGTATTGACTGCAAGCATGATTTTTTCCGCCGTTGCTGCGCAGGATAAAACACATAACCTTGGATTAGGTGTATCGCCCTGGGGAATGCAGGAGTTAGGCATTCAATACAAATCGAAGACAGAAAATGAGCGGATGAAAATAAATTACGTTAACTATCTCGCTGCTCATCTGGCATACGAAACGCAAAACAAAGGAAGGGGTACCCTGTTAGAGTTTAGTTATGCTCAATCAGAATTAAAAAATATAGATAAGGACATCATTAATAAGTATCAGCCTGATCTGAAATATGATGAAAAAATAACGACCTATTCATTTCATATTTACGGAATTGTAACGATCAATAAACAGAAGAGATTACAGATACCTTTATACTTCGGAATTGGTGGTGATTACATAGAAGGCGGACCCGTGAATGCCATATTCGGTATGGCATCCGGGAAAGCCCGTTTGAAACTTTATCTCACCAATAAAATTGGGCTGTACGGAGGGTACAGTTATGATATCGGTCTTACTTATAAAAATATTGGAGACGGCAGCGGACCGGCACCCAAGGTAGATCGGTTTATGAATAACTATGTGCAGCATATTGATGCCGGCATTACTTTCAGTTTATAATCTGCTAAGCTGTTGCGTATGAAAGACATCATGTTATTTATACTCCTGTTGTTTTGCGGAATTGGCCATGCACAAGAGCGATTTTTCGACAGAGCTATTAAGAAGGGTAGGGAAACCGGAGGATTGTATAAAGTAGAAATTAAAGATGGCAGCGTAGTTAAAAGAAACATTCTTAAAAAATATTCCAATGAATATATTCTGCGGAATATTGAAATTCAGACCGTCAACCGTTTTGGCGACAAATACGAAGGCGTTAAATCCTTTGAATTTCTTCCGATAGGTGAAATCTTTCAATTTGTTTATGATAACAAACTCACTCCGGAATTAAGTAACTACCAATCCAATTTCAGGGAGGCCATTACCAAAGGTAAAAAAGCAAGTCTTTATTTTTTTGATATTCAGAATAATACATTTAACCTCTTCAAGGATTTTTATTGGAATGGGGAAGTACGGGATGGAATGGTGCAAGGCAAAGGTGTAGGGGTTTATTACAACGAGTACAATGGCATTGCATTGGGCGTCAGAGGGAATTTCAGCAATGGAATATTGGATGGTAACGGCACTTTTATAAGTTACAAATTTAATGGCCTTGATTTGTTTGACAGTGGCAAGACGACTGTCCAAACCATTACCCTTAGCGGCTTTCAGGATGGAATGGCAGCATTGTCGGTTGATACTATGAAAGGTTTCGTAAATGAAGAAATGCTGATTAAGATCAATCCAAAGTTCAGAAATGTATTACAACCATTCAAAGAAGGAAGGGCAGTGGTAGTGAATGAAAATAATGAGGAAATTATCATAGATAAGGAAGGTGGTTTTATTGAATATACCTCACGTCAGAAACAGGTGTTTGAAGAGCGAAAGAAAGCAGAGGAGGCACGGCAGCGGGCCATCGTCGAAAACGAAATCAGGACAGAATATATTGAGGCGGTTAATGCAGAGAGGGAGAATCCATTGCTATTGTTTTATAAAAAGTATCGTGAATCTGAATATGATTTTGCCCAGCGGTATGCTTCCGAGGCATTGAATAAGGCACGGCAATATAGCCTGCTTTTTGAGGTGCCGTTTAAAGAAGGCGCCTTTTCTGATTACGGTGACAGGTTGGTGAAAATAATTGTCGCTTCAAAGGATGGGACACCTGTTTCATTAGCTGCTGAAAATTTATATAACTATCTGGATCGTCAGTATATCTTAAAAGATTCCTCCATCTACCTGACCGAAGTTTCATCGGACGGTAAAAAGGCATTCGCGGCATTGAACAGGCCTGTATCATTTTTAGATAAGAGTGTGATTAACGGAGTTTGGTACGAAGAGATTATGTATGATACAGCGGAGCTTGCAAGCCCAGGGTTGGCAATGCTCACGAATGCCATAGAAACCTTCGCCTACAACAATGAAATGACAGTAAGGTATATCAGCTATTGGGGCAATTTGAAACATGACACTGCCCGATATCAGAAGGAGCATGAGCAAATAAAATCTTTTTTGACAAACAATTGCACACGCGCCGAAATCGAGCGAGCTGAAAATCCGGATGCAAGCCTTTCGTCTGCTTCTACCGGTCAAATCACCTTGAAATCAGGCGAGGTTTACACCTGGGTTTTTGACGGTGAAAGCTTTAGTATTAAAGTTAGCTGGATAGATGGTAAGTTTTCAACGTTTGCTGAAATGATAGAAGGGTTTAAGCAGGGATGCCTGGAGCGGTTTTGTGGGTAGAATTGTATGTAAGTGGTTTCGATGAAATGAAAATATAAATTGAAATCAGCATGTGAAATACCAAAATATCTAAAAAGTGCAATTATCGCCCTTGATTAAACTGAAATAAGTAAACCATTGTAGTTATTAAAGAAAAAAACAAAAGCCATGAGGAAAACAAGATTTTTTTTGGGAATTACCATATTACTCTCTGTAATTATTGGTGCTTGCATCAAAGAAGTAGAAAATTCCGAAGGGAATATTGATGATTCTGATGAGACAAACGTTTACCAAAGAGGGGCTATCCCTTCTAAGCCGAGTTCTTTGCTATTAATACCTCTACTTGATACAACAGAATTGTTTAAGAACTTGAGAATACAAAAAGGCGAAAACATAATGGATGATTTCCCTCCCTCCTTTTTTTTAGATATGCCAATTCCTCAGAACCAAGGTTCGGAAAGTTCTTGTGTAGCATTTGCTTGTGCTTATGCAGCAAGAAGCTACATGTTGCATAAAAACAATAATTTATCTTATTTCATCCCAAATTCTTCAAGTGCTCAAGATAACCGGGTCTTATTTAGTCCTGAATTTTTATATAACAACACTAAAGCTTCTGGCGATTGTTCAACCGGGACTTATATTGATGTCGCTTTGAATTTCATGAAGAACAAAGGTGTGATTACCTGGGAAGAAATGAAATATAGTGACAAGAATGGATGCGAAGATATAGGGAATACTCAACAACGAAAAAATGCTGAATATTTCAAAATTTCGGAGTATTACAGAATTTCCGGGTTCGATGTTGAGTATTATAAAAGGATTGTAACGAAAGGTTTTCCCATTATTATCGGAGTGATGCTTGATGAAGGGTTTAATACAATTGGCTCTAAGATTTGGCGCAAGCGAAGTGGAAAAGATATTGGTTTGCATGCTATGGTAATTTGTGGTTTTGATGATAGCAAAAATGCATTTAAAGTAATGAACTCATGGGGAAGTGACTGGGGTGATGGGGGATTTGCATGGATTGATTATAAATACTTGCCTAATGTGATATGGAACAGTTCTTATGATACAATACCGAAAGAGAATAACTCCGGGTTACTAAATGTCTTTGTAATAGGTGGAGCGAATGATAGTTCGTTATTATCAAAGGTTACTACAATGAGTGTAAAAAATGCAACAAATAGTTCAGTAACGGTAATTGGAAAAATTAATTCTTATGGGACTGGATTGGGAAAAGTTTTCCAATTTGGTATATGTTACAGTAAAAATGAAGAACCATCAGTTGATGATTATAATGTACAGAAAAATAATTTGGAGGAATTGCAGTCATCTGGAATGTTCGAAGTGGTCATTGAAAATCTTGAAAAAAATACAACTTACTACGCGCGTGCTTACGCTATTAGCGAATATGGCATTGGATATGGCAACCAGCTTGAATTTGGAACTATTCACGAAGAAGAAAACTCAAATTTTTACTTATCAGATAATGGTATAACAATAAAGTGTCCTGCAGCACAAATAGGAGAAAAAGGCATCATAAATGGAATAGTATATACGAAACGTACAATAGATCAGATTACCATTGAAAACGCGAGCACATCTTGTGTAAGTGGAATAACAAATATGAAAAGCTTATTTGAAAATAAGAAATCTTTCGAC
>JBIQMB010000382.1:0-4182 GCA_044463745.1 Chitinophagaceae bacterium
GGTCATCAATGAATTAAACCGATAGATTATTAATTTTGTTTATTCACGAAAAATTACGTACTTATTAATAAACATAAAATTTATCTGACGGTGTTGTTGTGCACGTCAATAAGCGCGCTTTGATTGATTACATCAGATCATTTTTTAACAATAGGTTTTTACATTGCGCCGTGCCTGTAGCACCGCAAACCCTTTGTACACAATCATTTGAACGGAAGCACGAACAACTTTTTCAATGTTGTGTTTACGTTAAAAGAATTGACCATATCCATAAATTATCGAATTCTGACAGGCTCAAAAATCAAAGTCTGTTAACTTTGCAACCTAAAAAAATAGTTACCTCCCATGAAATATATTTTACTTATCGTCTCTTTGCTGTTTTGTTTCAATGTGTTCGCACAGGTAGAAAAAGAACCCATTCCTACTCCGGAGTTTGGTAAATTTCTGAATAAGGGTACCAATGATCTGGTAGGAAAGGTATTGGAGTTGGGTACGAATAAGCCCGTAGAAGCGGCATCCATTCAACTGTTTGCAGTTACTACCGACCCTGAAACGGGAAAGCAAGGCGATTCACTGATAAGTGTGGTGATTAGTAAAACGAACGGGGACTTTTCATTTTCGAAAGTACCATTGTATGATTCTTTGTTACTTATTGTAACCTCAGTAGGCTATGGATCGGAAATGAAATATATAAAATGGGGAGAAAGTGCGGCCGGAGGTGGAAGGCTTGACGTAGGAAACTTTGTACTACCGAGAGAAGAGCAACAACTGGAAGGTGTGGTAGTAACCGCCGCCAGACCGCAGATGCAACTAGGGATTGATAAAAAGATATTTGACGTCTCACAGGACCTTTCTTCCAAAGGTGGTACCGCCGTTGATGTTATGAAAACCATCCCTTCTCTATCCGTCGATCTGGATGGGAATGTAACATTCAGAAACAGTACGCCCACACTTTATGTAGATGGGCGACCTACAACACTCACTCTCGAACAGATTCCTTCGGATAATATTGATCGGGTAGAGCTGGTATCAAACCCTTCAGCAAAGTATGATGCGAGCAGCGGTGGCGGGATCCTCAATATCATTTTGAAAAAAGACAAACGCAGGGGATTTAACGGATTGGTTTCTCTCTCAGGCGGCATACCGGAAATTTTCAGTTCAAATGCCAGTCTGAATCTCAGACAAAATAAAGTAAACCTATTTGTAAGCGGCGGATATAGCACCTCAGGTGGTGAAGCCAAAGGAAGCAGCTACAGGGCATCCAAAAGTAATGGACTCATTCAGGACTACTTTGATCAGTCGTACACCAACGACCGTAGCCGTGAGTTTAAAAACATCAGGGGAGGATTTGATTATTTTATCGACAACAGAAATACACTTACTCTGTCGCAAGGTTATACACAGGGTGACTTTTCTACGGCTCAACGGCAGGAGCAAACCTATAGTGACTTTAACCATTCCCCTACCCGATTTGGTACACGTATTTCGAATGATGCTTTTCAATTCAGAAGAAATACCAGCCAGGCCAATTTCACTCATAAATTTCCGAAAGATGAACATCAGTTTGATGCAAGTGTGACGGTAAACTATGGTGGTGTAAAGAGCAAAAACGATATTGAAAATAAATTTTTTCAGCCCGACGGCACTTTGATCGGTGATCCGCAAATCGTTAATAATGACGGAGAAAACAGCAATACGCAGGTAACCGCACAGGTTGATTACGCAAATCCGATAAATGAGAATGTAAAAATTGAGACCGGCCTTCGCAGCTATTTTAATGATTACAACAGTCTGTTTAATTCATACAATGTAAGCGGAGGCGATAAGATTAAACTACCCCTAAGCAATCATTACAACTATCAGGAGCAGGTGCATGCCGCTTACTTCACATACACCAACCGTGCAGGAAGTATTGGTTATCAGTTAGGATTGAGGGGTGAACTCTCAAGGTTTGATGGTACATTAATTGACAGTGCACAATCCTTTGGTTACAAATACCCTTCAAAGCTTAAGGATATTTGGGATGCCTTGTTTCCAAGCATCTTCCTCTCAAAGAAAGTGGGTGAGCGCGATGAAGTACAGTTAAATTATAGTCGCCGTATCCGCCGGCCTTCATTCTGGCAATTGAATCCTTTTATTGACATCAACGATCCGCAGAATATTCAACAGGGTAATCCGGCGCTTAGGCCTGAATTTAGAAATTCATTTGAAATGAATTACAGCAAAACTTATGGCTCCAATAACAACTTTTTGGTTACAGCTTATTACAGAAATACACCGGGAAATATCACCCGATACAGCGACACCCTTACGGCTGCTCAGTACGAAAAAATGCAAAACTCAGCCGTGGATCCTAATGCTATATTGAATACTTACATCAATGCCAATAGCGAAAATAATGTGGGTCTGGAACTGGTACTAAAACAAAGAATAGCAAAGGGTTGGGATGTTACCCCCTCCTTCACCCTTTCTTATCGCAAAGTAAATGCGGAAGTGAATAACATGGACCTGAGCAATGAAGGAGCATTATGGAGAACCAAGATCAGAACGACTTACAAGGCCAATCCTGCAAACAATAAATCCTTCTTCAAGGATTTTACAGTTCAGGCCGATGCGCAATACAGATCGCCGCGCGTTATTCCCCAGGGAAAACAATTGGAAGACTACAGTGTTGACCTTTCGTTGAAAAAGGATTTCTTCAAGGATAACAAAGGTTCACTGGTGTTTAGTGTGAATGACGTTTTTGATTCAAGAAGACAAGGTACCATTTATGATACTCCCTCCTTTTATCAGGAAAGTTACAGCAGATGGCGTACAAGAAATATCCGGTTGACATTCAGCTACCGGTTTGGAGATGCTAACTTCCAGTTATTCAACCGCAATGGCGGAGGCGGGGACGACCACAGCTTCGATATGTAAAAAATGGTTATACCGGCGTGCAAAAAATCAATTCAAGGTTTGGCATCCAGATCATGGCTTCATAAAGTTAGAAGCGAAATCCAAAGAGCCCCTGAGTCCAATTAGGCTCTTTGCTGAAGGTATGGAAGCAAGCCCTCCAACTGATGGACAAATTGGCCTGGCAAGTGGCCAGCTAACTTATGTTCTCACATTTAGCAAATTCAGATTTACAATTATATTTGTTATCAATATTTACTTAATCCTTTTATCGGATAAAATCTGATCCATGCATATAAATTATACCCGCGTTAAATTTCTCGTTCTTACCCTCTTTTTGTTCGGCTGCGTTCAATCATTATCTGCACAAAAGATACGAAAGACTCTATTCGTAATCGTAGATGGCATACCTGCTGATGTGATCGAATCATTACACACACCTGCACTCGATGAAATAGCAAAGGTGGGTGGATATACGAGAGCTTACGTAGGTGGCCAAAAAGGAGGATATTCCGAAACACCAACCATCTCTGCAGTCGGTTACAATAGCCTTTTAACAGGCACCTGGTATAATAAACATAGCGTAAGCGATAATTACAACCAGCATCCCAATTATCATTATTGGTCGATCTTCAGGTTTTTCAAAGAACAGTATCCACAGAAAAAAACGGCTATCTTTTCTACCTGGCAGGATAACCGAACGGTTTTAATAGGCGAAGGACTGGAAGCAACGGGTCATCTTAAATTGGATTATCATTTTGATGGGCTCGAACTGGATACCATTACTTATCCACATGATAAAAACAGTGATTATATTCATCGCATCGACGAGGCTGTAGTGAGTAAGGCTGAAGAATACATTCGGAAAGAGGCCCCGGATTTATCCTGGGTTTACCTTCAATATACGGATGATATGGGACATAAGTATGGCGATAGCCCGGAGTTTTATGATGCGGTAAAGAAAATGGACAAGCAAATGGAAAGGCTTTGGTCGGCCATCAGATTCAGGCAGGAGAATTACAATGAGGTGTGGGAGATTTTTATAACTACGGACCATGGGCGCACGGCCGACAACGGCAAAGGACATGGCGGGCAATCGGACCGTGAACGATTAATCTGGATTGTAACCAATGCGCAGGGATTAAACGATTATTTTAAAAAAGGTAACCCCTCAATCGTTGATATCCTACCTTCCATAACCCGCTCTATGAACATCTCCATTCCCAGAAAGCAGCGAATGGAATTAGATGGCATTCCGCTGACAGGAAAGATTGCCATTTCTAATCC
>JBIQMB010000383.1:0-4175 GCA_044463745.1 Chitinophagaceae bacterium
ACTATCTCACTTACCAATAACGACTTACGACTATCCCACTTACGACTAACTTACTTACGACTTACGACTTTCCCACTTACAACTAACTTACTTACGACTTACGACTAATGGATACCCACTCAAACCCCTCCACCTTCTTTCTCGTAGCAGCAACATATAATCTCGCAACCACTTTTGCTGTTGTTGTGCCAAACTGTTGTAATTCACCAGTACACCTTTACATAATCAATATAGATTCGCTCCAAAGTCAGAAGGTCCTAAGCTACAAGCTGCATAATCCTGTACATCCTCCGTAACACTCCGAAATAACCCTTTTCTTTCTCATCATTATTTAATTCATATGTGCACACTCAAACACCGATTCGCGGTATTCCTAAAATTTAAATTGGGTGAAAAATTTTACCTCTTTATTGTTAAGTTCTTAGAGCTACTGCAGAGTGTAAAGATATAATATTATAACCTAAACAAAGGTTGGCTCCGAATGAGTTGTTATGTGTGTTGAAAGCTCTTTTGCTAAGCAGCCATCGGTTCGAATCGTGTCTCAATTGATAAAAAATAATCAGTAGAGAGATAAAATTAGATTAATCGATTTATCATAGTTCAATACATATAAGAGAATTGTGTGAAATTTTCATTCTTGTGGTTAAATATGGAAATGTTCGTGGGTAAATTTGGAAGCTTTGGTGGGTAAATCTGGAAAGTTTCGTGGGTAAATTTGGAAATGAAAATAGACCAATTTCCTCAATAGTAATTCGTCCTTTTATATCCGTTGTCCCCGTACCCCATCAATAATATAAACAACGCTATGTGCATCGCATAAGGAGGTGCAGTAAAGTGTACGGCATAAATAAGTTTATTGCTCCGCAGCCATTGGCTCAAACGGGGGAAGTCTGGTAAAATATTGCCGCAATAAAAACCGGTACGGGTCTATCCCATGGTTAAAATATTTCGGCGTATTTCGTGTATAATCATTGTAAGCTTTGTTGGCCGACAAGGTAATGGGTACGCCCGGCCGCACAAAATATGTGGTAGGAACAGAGGTCGGTAAAACCATTTCGGGCAGCGATTTATGAATGAAATTACCAACATACTTTCCAAGGTATTTCCGATAGGCTTCGGAAGATTGCCGGGCTTTTTTTCTCATTTTGTTAAACGCGTGCTTAAGCACAATTCGCTGCAGAAAAGGCATTTCGTTAAACCGATCCATAAGATTGAGGATGGGATTGGGTTCATTCATATCAATATCGATTTGCTGTGTTGTAAAGGGCATTTCAGGTACAGGGTCAACGGTATTCACAATGCTAAAACTCCACTCAGAAAGATTTGTATTATCATAGTCGTAAGCAAAGTACATATTGCCGGGCTTGGGTGGAGCGCTCGCATAGGTTTTGATTTTTATGTTTTTGAGTACATCCTCTTTTTTCAATTGCCATAACCAGGCACTCATGAAATAAGAAAGAGAGCCGCCTTGGGAATGGCCCCCGACAATAAATTGGTGGTAGCCTTTGTTGTAAAGATCTTCAATTACAGGCCGAATATCATGAGCAAGAAATGCGAACCCAATGAGAAATCCTGCATGCACAGCAGCGCGTGGATCACTTGCCAGGCGATACGCGAATGATTCGTTATTATTCAGTTTGATTGATCCCTGAGCCGGAATCATAGCGCAGTAAAAATCTTCAAGAAATGACTCTATCTTACCGGTTGTACCCCTCAGCATTATGACAACAACCGAATCCTTTCTAATCCATATATCCGAAGAATTATCAAGACCCACGGCAGGTGTGCGGTAATAGATATCGTATCCCTCCAAAAAACCGGTGAATTTATTGGACCGCGAGGTGTCTAAAAAGGCAAAATTCAGCTTAAAAATATCCTCGCATTCGAAAGCGTTGAATCCGGGCTTCAAACCTTGTGCATAAATATTGAGCGAAAAGAATAAAAGCAGGAAGGGAAGAATGATGCTTTTTTTCAAAGAGGGATGTGGCTTGTTCATATAAGCAATGTTATGAAAATAATAGAATTCACCCGCGTTTTTATAAGAGGGTAGCCACCGCTATCAGAAAACTTCATCAATAAAGATGCAACAAATCACTCAGATACCTGAATGGATTCGACAAAAAAGTGCGATTTGGTACAAGCCGGAAATCCCCATTCAAAATCCATTCATCTACAAAATAAGAACAGCCATTTACCTTACGCTGATCAGTGACTTAAGCGGATACCGCAGGTTTCTGTATTTCATCATATCCACTTTGATGGAGCCCACTGTCAGCGGACTTTCAACCCGAAGCAACAGTCGATTGGGATCATCACTTACCCACATGGTCATTTTTTCACCCCCGTCAAACGCGTTTCCTTTAATCAGTAAGGGCTTAATTTTAATGGCTCTGAATTTCCCGTAGCGAGTTTTCACGGTTTCTTTCCCCTCGTATCGAATATACAGATTGTAAACCTCATCATCAATAAACATATCAAAGGGAATTTTGTCCCCCTTCTTGTATTTTGAATAGTCAATATTCCGCGCATAATAAACTGAGCTGATCACATCCTGCACACAGGGTGGTGTTTTGAAAACGCCATTGGTAGAGACCGCATTTTGTGCCTGCTGATTAAAAGTTACATTGTTATAGATTTTGTAACCATCCTCATCCACATCGCGGATAAATTTCATGGGCAGCATGCTCGCTGTATCAATATAGCTTTCGTATCGGTCTCTGACCCGGAAAAAATTGTCGAAAAAAGAATAGGTCTTGCCATTACCTACACAATGGTAAACAGGCTTGCCGTTATATCTTGTCAGGTTGACCGAGAAAACTGCTTCACCGGCAGCCGCATAAATACCCAGGGTAGAATAGTAAATCTTCATTGTCACCTCTTCTCCTCCTTTAAAGGCGGTGTTTTTCGTGCCGCAGAAAGTTGGGTCATTCCGATCCTGATCCGGAAGGGCGACGCTCGCTTTTTTTGAAAAAGGAAAAAATATCAGTAAAAATGGTAAAAAATAAAATGCTCTCAAGTTCTATTGTCTTTAAAAAATTTAACGCTTAATATCATGATGCTCCCTGCCAGTGCAGGAATAAATAAATTTAATATCCAAATTCCAAAAGTTGTGCTAATTATTCCGATGGTGTTGCTACTGAAAAGCCCTGCCAGTGCCACACTAAACTGTCCTCTGATACCCAGATCTGCTATCGCAAATGACGGTACAATGGCCATAACCAAAAATAATATCGCTATCAGCCAGGCCCCGCTAATCATCGGAATATCAACTCCTGTCACTTTCCAAAGTAACAGGTATTGTAAGATGAAAATAATGTACCGAAAGAGGGATATCAACAATAGGCTTAACAATAATTTAATATCAAATTGAGTCAGTGCCCGGATATAAGGCAGGGTTTTCTGTGCTACAGGTATCCTTTCTGTTAATCGGATTAACCACGGCATGCGGAAAAAAAAGACAAGCAATCCGATGGTAAAAAAGCCGGTGATAATGAGCATGACCCTTATCCAGAAGCGCGAGAGGCCCATGATTGTTTCCTCTGCAGGAATAAGGAAGTATAGCAGATAATATAGTCCGATGGATCCTAAAATAAGGGTGATGACTAGCTGGCTGATGCTGCCAAGAATGGAAAGAGAAATGGATTTTAATTTATGTCCTTCGCCTACATAAAGCATCCGGCCTCCATATTCACCGATCCGGTTTGGTGTATTGATGGAGAGGGTTACCCCACTTAATACCGATTTGAAGGCGCGTCCGAACGACATATACTCAAGGGGCTTCATCAGGTAACGCCATTTGATGGCTTCTGCACCCCAATTAACAAAAACAAGTATAAACGCCAGCCAGAAATAAAGAGCGTACTGACCCGTTGGGGCATCTTTTATCAATTGCCACGATTCATGAAGATGAGGCTGGTTTCGGATTTGGCGGTAGAGTGAATAAAATAACCAGGCGGCAAGGGCTGGTGCCAGAATATATTTGAATAATAATTTGATACTTTTGTTATAGCTAAGCATGCAATGGGAGAACTTCTCTATTGTATGAAAGTGTGTAAAAATAAACTCAATTGCCTGAAACATCTAAAATTATTGTAGGTATTGATCCCGGAACAGTGGTTATGGGTATCGGTGTTATGGAGGTTTACCGAAATAAGCCCAGTCTGATTCTGATGGAA
>JBIQMB010000384.1:0-4174 GCA_044463745.1 Chitinophagaceae bacterium
TAGTCCTGTAGGGACGACCTTATTGTACCAATGTTAAGAGAAATTGCCAACTTGTAGGAATGCACATGAGTGTTGTACAAAGGGGAAACCTGACCGGATGAGCCGAGGGGTTTATTTCCACCTGTCAGGTTTTTGCCAGCCATTAAAGCCAGCGCACAACCTGACAGGAGGAAGCGTAGTCTAGCACCAATGATGGTAACAGAATCGATTCAATTGCTGGCGGCACGACCCTTTGGTAGAAATTGATTTAAGAAGAGTTATTTAGTCCAGTCCTGTAGGGACGACCTTATTGTACCATTGACGTTATGGGTGAAGAGTTAACCTGTAAGGTTGCGCATAGGCGTTGTACGAAGGGGAAACCTGACCGGATGAGCCGAGAGGTTTATTTCCACCTGTCAGGTTTTTGCCAGCCATTAATGCCAGCGCACAACCTGACAGGAGGAAGCGTAGCCGTGCCAATACTCACAACCGCCGTTACTTCACATCCTGCATGAGCTTCCTGATAATGGGTGATATGGCGATGAGTATGGCACCGGCTATCAGCGCATAAATTGCGAATTGCTTATAGCCGGCTGTGTAATTAATCATCTTTTCGTAGTTATCCACACCCGTTGCATTAGAAGACAAACCCGCGCCAAAAATACCGGCCACATACTGACCATAAGCACTGGCCAGGAACCACAATCCCATCATCATACCCTGCAAAGGCTTTGGCGAAAGTTTGGTCATAATAGAAAGCCCAATGGGGGAGAGGCACAGCTCACCAAAGGTTACAACCAGATAGGCAAATACGAAAACATTCAGACTTGATATACCATCCGCTCCTGCAAAAAAACGGAGTGCATAAAAAACAAAGAAACCGGCACCAAGGAAAAGAAAACCAAGCCCGAACTTGATCACCGTATTGGGTTCTATCTTCTTTTTGGCCAGGCCCAGCCAGAGGAAACTAAACAGGAAAGAAAAGATAATTACAAACAATGAGTTGGCTCCATTGTTCACGCTATTGGGATCCACATTGACAACGCCAAATAAATTAGAACTCAGGTTACGCGCGGCAAACAAACTCAATGAACCTCCCGCTTGCTCGTAAATAGCCCAGAAAAGAACAGAAAATATGATAAATACCAAGGCTGCAATTAACTTCTTTCTTTCAGCAAGACTGTACTTGCTCGTTTCCCAAAAGAAGTAAATCAGCACCAATGGCCCCACGATATACATAAAAAGATCCGTGTATTTGGTATTGTATATCATGATATATATCAGCGGAATAACAGCCAGCGAACCTGCGTAAACAGCGTATTCGTACCAGCGTTTGTTTTTTGGAATTTTTATGCTCTTGGCATCCTGTTCCGTCATGTTATCCATGTTGATTTCGCGGAGAGATTTGTTTTCATCATTCGGATCGACCGTGCGCAATGGTGAAAATCCAATAGGACCAAGAGTATGTCGTGTAAAGACAAAAGTGATGAGACTGATGGTCATAACAATACCTGCCAGTCCAAAGGCCAGGTGCCATGAATAGTGTTTACCGACCCATACACAAATAGCTCCTCCCAACAGGGCACCAATATTTATTCCCGAGTAGAAGAGAGAAAAACCCGCATCTCTTCGGTTATCGCCATCGCTGTAGAGCTGCCCCACCATGGTAGAAATGTTGGGTTTAAAAAATCCGGTGCCAATAACTGTGAAGCTGATACCCCAAAAGAAAAAAGTATGCGGATCAATCGCGAGAATGGCGCTTCCCACAATCATCATGCTGCCTCCCCAGAAAAGAGACTTTCTGAAACCAATAATTTTGTCGGCAAATAGGCCGCCTACAAATGTAAAAGCATAAATGAAAGCCTGGGTAGCTCCGTAGCGCAGGTTGGCTACACCGTCTTCCATAAAAAGCTGATCTACCATAAAAAGGGTCAGCATTCCGCGCATGCCGTAAAAGCAAAATCGCTCCCACATTTCGGATAAAAAGAGATACCAGAGCTGCTTTGGAAATTTGCCCTTGAAATTATGGATCTGAGCTAGTGTTAATGATTGCATAGCGGTTGTTTAAGAAATGATCGGAGCATAAATTTTATGTCACTATCAAAAGTAATGTTTGCTTTAAACTTTTATTGAAAGAATTATTTTTAATTCTGCACAGAGAGTAGATACTTCTTATTCTATTGCCTAAGATTGGATGAACATAGTTGATCAGGATTTTTAAAATTGACCGGGTTTCCTCTCTTTTTTTCAGTTAAAAAACCTTTCTTCATTCTTTAAAATATCGGCTATTTTTGCCGGATATGCTCTCTTCCTTTTTTAACTACGACAAACCCAAGGTGCTACAGGCATTGCGGTATCATTTTATCAGCCGCCGTGAGATAATGGTGCTTATTATCCTGGTTAATGTATTTGCAATCATGAGTGCGGTGCTGTACTTCTTGCATAAGGTTACGCCGGTTGCTTTTGTGATGGCATCAGGCCTATGGTTTATTTTGATGATCTCCGTTTGGTTTGCGCTTCCATTTATTATTTACCGGAAATCTGCTACATTCAAAAATAGCTTCAGGGTTGATTTTGGAAACGATCAGATGTCTATCGAAACAGAGAGAGGCAGCAGATCATGGCCATGGAGCAGCTTCGTTTATTATAAGGAAACCCCGTACTTCTTTCATCTGTATTTTGATGCCCGTACTTTTTTTCTGATTCCCAAATCTTCTTTTGAGGATGCCGCCGAAGCCAGAAAAATTTTGAGGAATAAGATAAATAAATAACCTCGCAAGAATGGTATTAAACTCTGCGTTAATCTCCGCATTGGACGCTAAACATGAAAGGAGATTCGCAATGGAAGAACGGGAAAACTAAATGTATTACTACGGCAGAGCATTCCGGATTTTACCAAGATTTACTTTCATAACATACTTCAGATACAACTCATAGGAATATTCGATACCGGTTCCGCTGGTCATTTTATCTACCAGATCTTTATAGGGTATGAATCTGAAATTAAAGAACAAATTTTTGGCGATTTCCTTATCATAGATCAAACTGAGAATGATTAATTCCCGGTTGGGCTCCAAATGACCTGGATATTTTTCTGACACAGAACCGAATAAAACCAAACCGCGTGGCGTGATATAATTCTTGCTTTTCCAGTATCTGAGATCAACGCCAATGTTCTTAAATTCGAATAGCATATGCGAAAGAAATCCGTTTCCGGTATTGTAAGGCTGACGCTTATTTCCTGAAACGTCCCTGTAATTAACATAGTAATTGTCAAAGTTTATTTTGGACAATTTTCCCGTGAGAGGTTGATGAGTCAGGCTCAAGCCAATAGCTGAATTGACAATGGATGTGAGTGGTTCGTTGGTGAGATCATATTGTCCGCCTTTATGTGCGCCCAACACCTGTAGGGGTATAGATAGTTTCCATTTTTCTTTGTCAAGAACATTGAACCGGGCTGAGTAACCCATATCAAATTCTTCTTTAAACGGGTCGCCGGGATGGATGGCCACCCGCCAGTTGATATATAAATCCTGCCAATAAGGTTTGGTGTTTACCTTGATTTGCAAGCCGTTTTCTATTCTTTCTTTTATCATCCAGGCATAATCGTAAAGCGGCTCGATAAATCTGTGGCTTGCTCCGCCCTCAATAGCTCCGATTAGAAATGAACTGTGTTTGGTTTGATACTTAGCGGTGAAAACAGGGGCTATCGTGGTAAAGTTCTTACGGCCAAATTCCTGTTGCAGGTAAACACCGCCCTGAAGAATAAAATTGGGCGAAATCTGATACTGAAGTTGTGGTATAATCTGGTATCCAAACAAGGTGCCGCTCAAAGGAATGTTTGTAAACCATTCGGTGTTATGCAGATAATTCAGGTTATAAAAAAGCAGTGATAGTTTCTGGCTATCGGCCGGTTCTATCGTTGTTTCATTTTTAAATACCGGATAATCGACCTGGGCGGATGTATTCATTCCGATGCTGATGAACAGGACAACTACGAAAGTTTTCTTTAAAAGGCTCATGCGCATTAAAAATTGCGATGCAATATTAGGGAGTTATTTTAATATAATATTTTGGAAACTTCTGTGGGGTTGATATGATATTTATTTGGGTTGAGCTTTATCTTCTTTTTGGTATAGGTGGATTGTCTTCTTTCTCTTATGTTAGTTAAATAAAGTGTTTATGGATTGAAGTA
>JBIQMB010000385.1:0-4169 GCA_044463745.1 Chitinophagaceae bacterium
ACCATCCTCTCAAGCAAATCTTTGTCTGCTTCATCCATCATGCCGCCAATGCTCAGTTTCAGAACTTTGGCACCGGTAAAAATGATGAAGCCCGAGGCCAGAAGAGCTATCAAGCCATCGAGAAATTGAATACCGGTAAAGTACAGAAGGATAAGGCCGACGATGAGCGCCGCCGTAGAAATCGTATCTGTTTTCAAATGCTTTGCCGCCGCCACCAATTGCAATGAATTGTTTTTCTTTCCTTTCCGCTCGCAATATTCACCTACGGCATAATTTAAAATAGCAGTGAAGGCCATTAAGGCAATACCGATTTGCAGGTCTTCAATGACGTGCGGTTCAAAGAAACTACGAATTGCCTGGTAGATGATATATAAACCTGCCAGCAAAATAAATACACCCTCTGCGGCTGATGAAAGATATTCAGCCTTGCCATGCCCGTAAGGATGTTCCCGATCCTTTGGTTTGGATGCCACCGAAAGGCCGTATAAACCAAGTGCCCCGGCTAATACGTTGACGATACTTTCTAATGCATCCGTAAGTATGGCAAGCGAATGAGTTATAAACCAGGCTAAAACTTTCACAGAAAATATGAGGATGGCTACGATGAGTATGAACCTCTGCAATTTGATATTTTCTCTGTGTTTATCCAATGGTATAATTTATATTTTTAAACAAATAAGTTAACAAAATTATTCCCTTACTTCTACGTATCATCGCACTTAAACATTTTTGTCTATATATTTATTATAACCTCTATTTTTGCTTCGGTGCGTAAAACCCTCAACATATTAATCAATTCTTTCCGGTTAACTTTTCAGGAAATAAGAGTCAACAAACTACGTACTTTTTTGTCGCTTATCGGAATTTCTTTTGGAATTTTTTGCATAATTGGTGTTATTGCTACCGTCAACAGCCTGGAAATGAACATCCAGAATCAGTTGAAAGGTTTGGGTACCAATTCCATTTATATTGACAAATGGGACTACAATGGCGGCCCTGATTATCCCTGGTGGAAATATCAAAAAAGGCCGGATACAAAATTTTCGGAACTGGCACTCATTAAAGAAAGAAGCCAGTTGACAGACAAGGCGGCCTTTGTATTGGAAGATAGGGTGAACGTAATTTATAACGACGTGGCATTGGAAGGTGTGAATCTGGAAGGAGCTACAGAAGAAAAAAACGATATCACTCCCTTAAGCATTCAGTTTGGCAGAAATATTTCCGGAAGCGAGTTTGCATTGGGAAATCCGGTCGCAGTGATGGGATATACCAATGCTGAAAACCTCTTTGGATCGCCAGAACGTGCATTGGGTAAACAGGTGAAGATAAAAGGTAAATTGGTCTCCATTATCGGTGTACTTGAAAAGAAAGGCACCAGCCTGATCGGAGAAAATAGCGATCAGAGCATTTACACCTCTTACCGGTTTGCCCGGCAGATTATGAATGAACAAAATGCCGGACCGAAAATTATTGTGAAGGGAAAGGAAAATGTTTCGTCTGATGCCTTGGGAGATGAACTGGAAGGTATTATGCGCTCCATTCGAAAGCTGAAGCCCACTGAGGAGGATAACTTTACGCTAAATAAAATAAGTGCACTGAGCGATCGTATTACCCAAACTTTTAAAAGTATAAACCTGGGTGGCTGGGCCATCGGAATTCTGAGTCTGGTTGTGGGTGCATTTGGGATATCCAACATCATGTTTGTTACGGTTAAGGAACGGACTCCCATCATTGGGCTAAAGAAAGCCATCGGTGCTAAAAAACGCAGTATCTTATCAGAATTTTTACTTGAGGCAGCCATCATTTGTATCATGGGAGGAATCATTGGTATTATCCTCGTTTTCCTACTTACGTTGATCCTTTCAGGGCTATTGAATTTCCCGGTATTTATTTCAGTCGGCGTATTATCCCTCGCCATTTTCATATGCATCATCGTGGGTATCCTTTCCGGCTTCATTCCGGCCTATTCAGCCTCTAACCTGGATGCTGTCGTTGCCATACGCTCAAAATAAGGTGTTACATTTGCACCCGATTATTATTAAAAACTATTAAATGGCATACATTCTGGCCATCGAATCTTCGTGCGATGAAACGGCAGCAGCCGTCAGCAAGGATGAGATGATTCTTTCAAACGTAATCCGCAGTCAGCAAATACATCAGCAGTATGGCGGCGTAGTTCCCGAACTCGCATCTCGCGCTCACCTTGAAGCCATTGTACCGGTGGTGGATGAAGCGTTGGATAAGGCAGGCTGCACACTCAGTGATATCAATGCATTCGCTTTTACCCAATCGCCCGGCTTGATTGGATCTCTTTTGGTAGGAGCCGGCTTTGCCAAATCACTGGCTTTATCTACTCAAAAACCGCTTATAGCCGTTCAGCATTTGCATGCACATGTGCTGGCAAACCTCATCAAAAAAAATCCGGAAGATAAAATTCCTTCGTTTCCATTTTTATGTTTGACGGTGAGCGGAGGCCATACTCAGATTGTCATTTGCCACTCGCCGCATGATCTTGAAATCATTGGTCAAACGCTGGATGATGCTGCAGGAGAGGCTTTTGACAAGGCAGCCAAAATGCTGGGTCTGCCCTACCCCGGCGGCCCGTTAATAGACAAGCATGCAGCGGAAGGCAAGGCTGTATTTGATTTTCCCGAACCTAAAATTGATCATCTTGATTTTAGTTTCAGCGGATTAAAAACGGCCATTTTGTATTTCATCCGCGATCATCAGAAAGAAAATGAAAACTTTATTTCCGAAAACCTGAATGACATCTGCGCCTCTATTCAACAGCGGATTGTTTCAATCTTATTAACTAAACTCGAAATGGCGGTAAAACAAACCGGAATAAAGGATGTGTGCATTGCCGGAGGTGTAAGCGCCAACAAAGGATTAAGAAAAGCTTTTACAGAGTTGGGAGCAACTTCAGGATGGAATACTTTCATCCCGCGGTTTGAATATTGCACCGATAATGCCGCGATGATCGCCATCACGGGGTATTACAAATACCTGAATAAAGAATGGTCCCCAATTTCGGTAGTACCTTCAGCAAAGACGCAATAGGCAGTCATGGGTAATTCTTTTTTTAAATTTAAACAGTTTACTATTCATCAGGATAGGTGCGCGATGAAGGTATGCACTGATTCCTGCATCCTCGGAGCGTATGCTGCACAGCGTGCGGCAGGTAAACCCAAACCTCCTAAAACCATTCTTGACATTGGTGGTGGTACCGGTTTACTCAGTCTGATGCTGGCGCAAAAGGTGAAGGCCGAAACAACAGCCGTAGAATCCAACAGTTCTGCCTTTGTTCAAATGAAAGAAAATTTTGACCTCTCTCCGTGGAAAAAAAATTTAACCGCCATACATGCAGATATCAGAAAATATAATCCTGAGATAAAATTTGATATGATTATTTCCAATCCGCCATTTTATGAAAATAACCTGAAAGGAAACCGGGCTGATAAAAATGATGCCATGCACGACAGTGGTTTACTGTTTGGTGAACTGGTAAGAATCATCGGCGAATTGCTCCAGAAAGAGGGGCAGTTTATGGTATTACTTCCCTATGCGAGGCGGGCTCATATCCTAAATTTGATAGAGGCTTGTGGCTTACAGGCATTTGATATACTAAATATAAGCCAGACCACCAGGCATCAACCGTTCAGGTCAATTATTACCGGAAGAAAAGGGAATGGTAGCAAAAATGAGGTAAAGGAAAAATATCTGACCATTGCTCAGGAAAGTGGATATACGAAAGAATTCGCAGACCTTCTGAAAGATTATTATCTGAATCTTTAATCTCACATTTCGGCATACTCTTTCAGATATGCAAATCTTTTGGTTAGCTGGCCTTGCCGCGCCATGGTAGCGTGATTTATTACCGGTGACCCATCTTCCAGATCATCCACAATGTATTTCATCAATTGTTCGCCAAAATACCGCGAAGCATCTCGGGGTAGTTCGTTGGGCAAATTACCAACGGCCAATACATCGACGGATCCGGGCAGGTAAGGTTCAGTTCTTTCACCGGTTTTCTTACTCACCCCATAAACCATTTCCTCGATCGTAACATCACCCAGATTGCAAGGCACGGACCCATGCTTATCATCCGTGATATCTGATATGGTTTGCAGATTGAAATCATGCTCATCCATGTCCTTCATTTCAAACAG
>JBIQMB010000386.1:0-4147 GCA_044463745.1 Chitinophagaceae bacterium
ATCCAGGGGCTTACTGACTTCATTATAAATCAGGCTGTCGTCAAATCCTCCAACCGATGCATCTTCCCTGGTATTGCAGTAATAAACTACCTTAGGTCTTGCCCAATAAATAGCTCCCAAACACATCGGACAAGGCTCACAGCTTGCATACAATTCACAGTCATCCAACTGAAAAGTATCCAGATTGCGGCAGGCATCTCTGATAGCAACCACTTCTGCATGGGCAGTAGGATCCTTCGTAACCAAAACCATATTGTTGCCTCTCCCCACTATTTCATCTCCGCGAACGATGATGCATCCGAATGGGCCACCTTCATTATTTTCTACGCCTTTCTCGGATAATGCTATAGCCTCGAGCATAAACTTTTCTTCTCTTGTCATAGATACGAAGGTAAGCAAAAATGATGCGGCCATATATTACAATCTAAACCTGAACTGTTGGTTTTTCTATTCTATCCGATATACCGGATAACGCATATACGACTTTTCATAGTAAGGAGAGTTCATATAAATCCATCTGAGCTGGGCTGATAAGTTCTTAGCGAACCGATCATCGTCTTTCTTTTTGCTTTCAAATTCCTTTTTCAGTTCGGGATTGGCGTTTAAAAAATCTACCGCAATATCATTCCATCTGTAATCTGCGTATCCTTCCTTTTGCTGAAGAATGGCATCAAAAAAGTTCCAGGAAAAATAACCATCCTGACCGGTAGGATCCAATGTTTCAACTAAAAAACGATCGGCTTCCTGGCCTGTAAAGATGATCCAGTCATTTTTTAAAAACTGAATTTTTTCTTTCGAAGTGTCAATGGAAACGGAAGTGTTTTTATGATGTTTTTCATAAGCGTTGGGCATGGATTTTACATCCCTGACGTGGTAAACCGTTACTTCTATGACTGTATCTTTTTGGAGTTGCCTCATTTTTACCTGATTGAGTTTTAGCAAGTCAGTTACAGCCCACCACCCTGCCGGTATCACGTAAGCCGATGGTTTTTTCACCACATCACTTCCGGTATAATAGCTGTAATGTTTTACATCTTTTGTAAACGGTTGCCTATGGTCATAATATAAAACAGATAAATCTGACAGACCACTTGGTTTGGTGGTAGCCGTATATCCATTAAACGAAATGATATCATATCGGGAAGTATCGGGTTTCCATGTCAGTGCAAAGTCTGTTTGACCCATTGTAGCACGGATTGCCTTTTTCCTTACCGCCATCAGATCAGCTCCTTTTTCTGAAGCATTCTCTATCATTGTCAGCATAAAATCGTAGGTAGCTTCCACTCTTTGTTTGTATGGTTTTAGCATGTGGGTTTCGGGCATGTAGGTAATGGTGTTAAACAGTGCTGCATACCCGGTTGAATACCGGGGTTGATCATTAAACATGCTGAATCCGACAGAAGGATCACGTCCAAAAACATTTACATAAGGTATCATATCCCAGTTCTTTTTCTTCATTTTCCGGTATAAAACGGGATCAAATTCTTCGCGCATCCATTTACCCAAAACAGGGCCTAACTTATCATATTGCGTCGAAATCAGGGAAATAATATAGGGATAATCCGCTCCGTCGCTCACATGGTTATCTACCATGATATCCGGTTTTAACCAATGAAAAATTTCAGCAAAAGTTCTGGCATTCCGGGAGTCGCTCTTAATGAAATCACGGTTCAGGTCAAGATTTTGGGCGTTGCCTCTGAACCCGTATGCATCCGGTCCATCCTGACTTACGCGGCTCAGTTGTACCCGATTCAGGGCTCCACCAATATTATAAACAGCTATGATACCCAGCACCACATTATCCGGCAATTTAAGTTTACCACTGGCATAATCGCGTATCATCATCAGGCTTGCATCTATTCCTTCCGGTTCACCGGGATGGATACCGTTATTTATCATCAAAACCACTCTATTGTCCGAACGCCATTTCGCCGGATCAAACTGACGTTTATTGTCCAACAAAATAAGGTGTATCGGGTAACCCGCATCTGTCATCCCTCTTTCTACGACTTTAATCGTAGGTGCTTTCTTAGCGAGCGATTTATAAAAATCTATTACTTCAAAATACGTGGGTGTTTGGGCTCCACCGCTTTTTTCAAATAGGGTTTGCTGTGCGTTAGCTATTAAAGTAAAACTGAACAAAACGCCAATCAGGAAGAATATCTTTTTCATGTAAAAAAAGTTTTTCGGTAAATGAATATTGCAATGTACCCTAATCAGAAAAACTGTTGGAAACTGTTTGATGAAAGGTAGTTCGTCAAACACTATAAAACTTGGTTTCTTCTATATTAAACCCTTCGCAAGCCATGGTTGCCAATATCCCGTCTATATCCGCTTCTGTAGTATCTGGATTGATAAAACAAAACCGGGTAACCGTTTCTGCCACACCGTTCTTGGTCCATACCGTGGGTGTTACCAGTGCATAACCTTTCTTTTGATTTTCGATTGTCCACCGGCCATAATCCTCAGGCGACCAGCCCTTGCGACGAAACAGCACACAGGACAAGCCCGGCTCGCGAACCAATTCCAGATTATCATTCTTCTCTATTTTTCGTGCAGCAACCTGTGCCAGCTCAAGACCCCGCTCAATTGCTTCGGTATATCTTTTCGTGCCATGCATGGCCAGCGAAAACCACAGAGGAAGTCCGCGTAAGCGACGCGTCAGTTGAATCTGATATTCTGAGGGATTAAAGCCCATGGTATCCTTATATACCACATCCAGATACGATCCCTGCTGCGCATGCGCCTCTCTGGCCAGTTCAGGATTTTTGTAAATAATGGCACCGCAATCATAAGGAGAGAAAAACCATTTATGCGGATCAACCGTAATGCTATCAGCTTGCTCGATACCATTAAATAAATGACGGACAGAAGGTGCGGCTAAAGCACCACCACCATAAGCAGCATCCACATGAAACCAAAGATTCTCTTTGCGGCAAACCGCTGCAATGGTATCAAGATGATCGATGATACCGGCATTGGTGGTTCCGGCGGTTCCAACTACCGCAAAGAGCCGCTTCCGGTCGGTTGCGCTCAAATTATCTATCTTTTTTTGAAGCCAAAATCCATTTAGTTTGTCGTCTTCATCGTCATCTACCAAAAGGATATCCGCATCGATCACTTTGGCCATGCTCTTAACCGAAGAGTGTGCACCATTCGAAGTTATGATCAACCCTCTGAGGCTGTGGTTCTCATCATTCTGCTTGCGCCAGTATTCGCGGGCTGTCACCATAGCCGAAAGATTTGCTGCCGTGCCGCCACTGGTGAATACGCCAAAGGCAGGATCGGGCAAACCGGTAAGAGATACAAGCCACTTCATGGCCTGATTTTCGCAGAATATGCCACCTGCACCTGTCATCCAAAACGCTCCATGAATGCTGGTGGCTGAGGTAATCAGATCAAACAATACCGCAGCTCTTGTGGGCGACGCGGGAACAAAGGCCAGATGCCGGGGATGATCAACCGGCACAGTTGCCTTCAGCAATACATCTTTAAACAGTTTCAATGCCGTTTCACCACCAATACCGCCTTCCGTAATTGTTTCACCTGTTAGTTTCAGCAATTCCTTTTCGGTTTGAGGATAACCCATTTCAGGATTGGTGTCGCTCACCCTGCCGATGGTAAATTTCATAATATCCATCGTCATTTCTATCAAGTCCATATCCAGGGTATGCATACTCTTAGCCATAAAGTTTTAGTTTTTTATTCGTTACCAATAAGCAGCGCAATTTACATTTTATTGGCCTGGCGTTATTAAATAAAATACAACAGGTTTTCGTTTTGTGCCTTAATACATTCGAATTTTCGATGTTCTTCAGGTACAAAGTCCCCAAATCTACTCATTGGTATTTGATTCAACTATGAAGCATGCATCCAATGATGACCGGAACGGCGTCATGCATTTTCCGGGTTTAATTTGCTCTTTAAATGTTAGAAGTTTTATCGAAAATAACAGAACTACGAAACTTTTCGGATTTATTATCACCCCTTAGGATTAAAAATTCATTCTACCTGAACTAGGACAATTTCATTAGATATCATCATTCCACAACGAGCTTTCGTTGTCGTTGCACCCAGCAAAGATGGCTTTCTCCTATACCGCCAATAGTTGATTCAGGGAGATTCGTATTTATCCAATCATTCTTTA
>JBIQMB010000387.1:0-4142 GCA_044463745.1 Chitinophagaceae bacterium
TGTACTCTTTCTCTGTCATACACTTAAAGAAATAATGGATAGAATTTGTTTGATTTGAAGGTAAAACGAAATAGGAAGGAAAAGGTTACACCTGACCCTGCAAATTTTCAAAAAACTTTCTTTTATTAATGATTTAGTACGTTTGCAAAAATAACACTATCACGTATGAATCATCAAATACAAGCCAGATTGGCGGAAGAATTAAAAGAGATCGAAGCATCCGGATTATATAAAAACGAGCGGATTATCACCAGCGATCAGGGTGCAGAAATAGAGGTAGGTGGTAAAACCGTTTTAAATTTTTGTGCCAATAATTATCTGGGATTGTCATCGCACCCCAAGGTGATAGAGGCGGCCAAAAAAACCATTGATACCCATGGATATGGGATGAGTAGTGTGCGGTTTATTTGCGGTACGCAGGATATTCACAAAGAATTGGAGGGAAAGATTTCCCGTTTTTTGGGTACCGAAGACACGATCTTGTATGCTGCCTGTTTCGATGCCAACGGCGGCGTTTTCGAACCATTATTTAACGATCAGGATGCCATTATTTCGGATGCGCTAAACCATGCGAGTATTATCGATGGCGTGCGGCTTTGTAAAGCACAGCGATTCCGTTATGCCCACAATGATATGGCTGATCTGGAAGAAAAGCTGAAAGAGGCGTCAGGCGCCCGGAGCAGGATAATCGTGACCGACGGTTCTTTTAGCATGGATGGAACGATAGCTCAGCTTGATAAGATTGTAGAATTAGCTGAAAAATATGATGCGTCGATTATGGTAGATGAATGTCATTCCACCGGCTTTTTGGGTAAAACAGGCCGGGGTACCCATGAGTACAGAGGTGTCATGGGCAAGATAGATATCATCACCGGCACGCTGGGCAAGGCATTGGGCGGAGCAAGTGGTGGCTTTACTTCCGGCTCTAAGGAGGTTATTGAAATGTTGCGTCAGCGCAGTCGCCCTTATCTGTTTAGCAATACCCTGGCACCGAGCATTGTGGGTGCTTCCATCGCGGTATTTGATATGCTGAGCGAAACGACCGAACTGCGCGATCAGCTTGAAGAAAATACGAAATACTTCAGAGAGCAAATGACCGATGCAGGTTTTGATATTAAACCCGGCGATCATCCGATTGTTCCTATTATGCTTTACGATGCAGTGCTTTCCCAAAAGTTTGCTGCTCAGTTATTGGATGAAGGGATTTACGTTATAGGATTTTTCTTTCCTGTGGTTCCGAAGGGGCAAGCCCGCATCCGCGTCCAAATTAGTGCCGCACATACGCGCGAACACCTGGATAAAGCCCTTGCTGCCTTTAAAAAGGTGGGTAAGGAACTGGGGGTGCTGAAGTAGGATCACTGTGGGGTTCTTATTTGTTGGGAGATTAAAATATGCTGATTCTAAACACGTTAAAAAAGAGGAAAAAGAATATCTGAAAAATTGATAAGGAATTCAAATTATTTGTGTTATTATTGGGATAGTGTTTAACCCCAAAACAAGAAAGCCATGAACAGGTTTACCCCGATGTGTTCCGGACTTTTTATGTACGGTATTCTTTTCCCGGAATATTTAATATGAGATGGGCACTCAACATCGCTAAAGGTATGTCTGCGATAGAGTGTCAAGATTCCAATACAGCGAAATGTGACATGCGATGGCTCGCCTTCAAGCGCAGCTAACATTCGAATATTTAATTGTTTCGTTTCATTTTTTTAATAAGTCACTTTTTTAAAACTGAGGGTATGTACAAACGTGTAAAAAAACTGAAAATCAGAGCTTTGGGCGTGGTGATGTTATTTTTCCTGCTTGGCTTGTCAGTACAAGGTTTTGGACAGGCGGGGATTCCGAGTGGAGGTTGCGGTATCGAATACACTTACGATGCAGCGGGAAATATGGTTCTTCGCCAATACATCTGTAACAATTCAGCAAGAGCGGTGTCTCCGGCTACATCGGTCTCGGAGGCCGGTAAAGACAATAAAAATCCAGAAACTGCCGAAAAGATGACATCCTTTCAAAAAGTGGATATTTTATATCCTAATCCTACAACGGGGAAGTTTAGTATAAAAATGGTGATTCCGCTTCAGAATACAAGAGTTGAGATAGTCAATGCTCAGGGAGCAGCCATCCTGAGGCGAAATATGAGCGGAAGCATATTGGAGTTTAACCTTGCCGGAAACCCGGCCGGCGTGTATTTTATTAAGATTTACGATAAATCGGAAACATTTTCGGCTCAGGTAATTATACGTTGATATCAATCTTAAAACTCAAACGACTATTTTATGAAGAGCATCATATTTTTAGCCATTTTCAGTTTTATTTTGCAAAAGGGACTTTCGCAATCTAAAGACGATGTAACAAACAATAAAGGAGATACTACAGAATTCAAATGGCTTACGTCAGATACTGGTTATTTGCCGATTATACCTACTAGTCCATTGCCGAAAGGTTTTGCGCCTGGCAAACCGGCTCCCCGAAAGTCGCAGACGCTTCAGCCCGGACAGTTTGTAAACATGGCAGGTTATTCCGCTCCGCCAGAAGTAACCCATGCCCATATCCCGACATCTGTTACCGTCAATACGGGTAAAGACGTAGGAGAAATTGTTATCGCAAGTGAGAGTAATATGGGCAGTGTTAATTACTCAATACCGCTTGAAGCCGTGGATAGCAGAAACGGATTAAATCCTACTGTAAGTATTTCATATAATAGCGGTGGCGGCAATGGAAGTTTGGGACATGGATGGGGCATAAATGGCCTGTCATCAATCGTCACTTCTAATTTGAATTTATACTATGATGGCTATGTAAACCCAATTTCATTGGACAGACTGCATCCATTTACGATAGACGGTATGCGCCTCCTCCAGGTAAGTAACAGCGGAGGAGTAATTACCTATGAGCCCGAACAGGGCAACCTGCGAATAAAGGGGTACCTGAGCGGTACGATCGTTAAATACTTTACCGTGGAATATCCCAACGGAAGTATAGCTACATTTGGTTTTACAACGAATGGAACGGGCCAAATCTTCTATCCGATTACTCAAATTAAAGATGTCTTGGGGAATTTAATTGAATACAGCTACACCTCTTTAAACAATCAATACTATATTGACAAGATAAGTTATGGAGCGGTAGAGAATAAAGCACCACATTTTGCCCACATAAACTTCGTTTACAGAACCAGAGCAGATGTAGAAAGCGCCTATTTGTATGGAAAAGAATTGAAAGAAGAGCGTCTTTTAGAAAGCGTGGTTGTAATGGCAGATGGAAATCTTTTTCGAAAATACGATTTCATATACTCTACAGAAAAGGTTTCTTTACTTACCGAGGTGAATTGTTTTAACGGCTCTGGCGGAGAACTAAATCCATTGAAGTTTTATTACGGGTATGATAATAACCGGACCGAGGCTTTGACAACGGCTGAGTCTCAATTACTTGAATATTTTACGAGCGGCGACCTTGACCTGAGAAAAGGAAAGTTTGATGCGGGTACAGATGATGATGGATTGATGGTATTTCCAAAAGTCGTTCTGGGTGTTGCTGAGGGCGGAAACTTTCTTTCACGGAAATATTGGTATTATTCAAAAATTCCTCCAGCGCAGCAACTGTTAGTGTATCAGGGGTTACGGGATGAATGGAATTTTGCTGTAAAATTGACGGCTGGGATCAATTTCATGGAGTTGACATCCGGTGACCTGGATGGGAAGTCAGGGGAGGAAGTAATTCAAATCAACAATAACGTTGACGGCGTTTCGGACAATGTAAGGATTAAAGTGTACCAACCCAACATTTACAATGGCCTGGCACTCAAATATGAAAGATCGTACAATCTGTCACCTGCAATAAGTTATAAAGGACGGAATATGAGTTTATGGCCCAAACAATATTTTGTTGGAGATTTTATGGGAATTGGCAGAGACATGGTTTTTGCTGTTTCGATGAAAAACCCCTTGGGCATGAATTATAATTCCCGGTGTTACCTCATTGATCTGGAAACTAATAATGTTCTATTTAATGGCCACGTATTTAATTGGGATACTGAAACTGATCAGATTGTACCAGTGGACTTTGATGGTGATGGTAAGTTAGACATCCTGCATATTAAACCAAATGGCACAGATGTTTACAGCTTTCATATAAGTAAC
>JBIQMB010000388.1:0-4138 GCA_044463745.1 Chitinophagaceae bacterium
AATGTTTATAGAAAACCTTTATGAAGTTAAAAGTGAATCCAGAGGATTCAAATTCACATGGTTCTCTTATTAAAATTCATATCCTCTTTTTTGCCATGTCTCCGACACGGGAGGCTGACGGTTCAAATCTGCGATGTCCTCCGGCCCAGCACCACTGGCTTAATAGGTACCTTGCGATGAAGAAATCTGCATTTATTTAGTAACGCATAGTCACAGGCCGGGAGGCCTGCGCCAGAAAGAAGAATTAGATCAGATGAACTTATTTCCGTCGGTTTCAGCCGACGGACTGAAATCATCAATAGGCATGGCTTTAGCCTCAATAAAATCGCGGCGGAAAATGCGGTATCTACTTTTGGAAAGTTTAGAGAAGTGCGTTGCCGAGCCTTGCTGAATTTGGCCCGGCAGCAGGTGACAAACTATGACTTGACTGCAACTTTCCAAAAGTTTAATAAGAAACTCACCACTTCTTTTCTGAAACTTTTGGAAAGTCTGATTCCTCTTTTTCTTTTAGCCGGACCCAGGCGGAACTTTCAAAAAGTAGGTGAGATTTAAAGTGAAAAAGGAAGATTCAGAATTGCCACAATACTCATTTAAAGTAACGAGAAGTCACAGGCCGGGAGGCCTGCGCTAGAAGTGACCAATAATCATACTAAAAACCGACCAACAGATATTTTTATGGCAGCCGCTTTTTTATTAAGAAACCTATATCCCATAAAAACCGGATTTAATCGCAAACAACGCCAAGCCCACCCTGCTTTTGATATCAAATTTATCGAATAGCGAATCCCGGTAATTGTCAATGGTGCGCGGACTGGCATTCATTCTGTGAGCTATTTCTTTATAGGTCAGGTCAGAACAGGCCAGGGTCAAAAAGCTCTTTTCTTTATCTGTGATGCCGGTGGTGGTGATTTGATCTGTTTTACCTTCTGAGATAAGATGAATGTACCTGCTGCTTACCAGGTCATTGCTATAGTAACCCGTGGTGCAGATATGATCAAACGCTTCTTTTAAAACGGAGGGCTTACAATCTTTGACAATATATCCGCGCGCTCCGGCTTGAATCATTCGTATCACAGCCGTTTCATGATCGAGCATGCTTAGGACAAGAATGCGTCCTTCGGGCAGGTTTTTGGTAATCCACTTGGCTGTTTCGTAACCATCCATCTTAGGCATACTGATGTCCAGGAGAATTATATCCGGAGATTCGTTTCGGGATAACTGATTAATAAATTCCTCCCCATTGCCGGCTTCAAATACAACCCTGTAACCATCAAATTTATTGATGATGCCGGCTAATCCATTGCGGAGCAATTCATGGTCATCTACCAGTGCTACTTTAGTTTCTCGTGTGTTCATATGGCAAATTAATTTTCACCCCTGTACCTTTCCCAATTTCAGACTTTATATCCAAATTTCCATTAATTAATTTAATCCGGTCTCTAATATTTCTTAATCCGATGCCTTCACTTTTAATACCGGCAGCATCAAAACCCCGTCCGTTGTCGGATACTGTTATTTCAAATCCATCGGGTGCCTTATTCAGGTTCAAGCTGATTTCCGTAGCCGCTGCATGTTTGGCAATGTTGTTCAATATTTCCTGAATGACCCTGAAAAGTATCAACCCCTTCTCGTCATCAAAATCAAAATGATCGTTTTCATTAAAGTAAACCTTGTACTTACCGGTTTTTTCAAATTGTTCTGCCAGTTGCCTAACGGCTTCAGTAAAGCCGGAATCTTTAATGTAATTCGTATTTAAACTATGGCTTAGCGTGCGCAAATCGGTTATGGCTTTTCCGAGCAGCTCATCTGAGATGGCAAGGCTTTCAGGATTGTCCTCGTTGTTTAATTGTATTCGTGCCAGCGATAGGGTTTGGCCGATATTATCATGAATTTCATGGCTTACATAATCAAGGGTTTGTTCCTGAATTTCGAGTCGGGTATTTAGCAGTGCCTGTTCATATTCTTTTTTGATACGTTCATTTTCGAACAGCATCCGGTTTTTGCGTATATTATTTTTTGTAAGAAAAACAAGAAATAAAATAGCCAGAAATACGAGTACAATTACAATGACTATGATAGTGAATATGACTTCCTCTTTAGCCTGCATAATATAAAAGCATAAGTAAATGATGAATATAATATCACATTGAGCATGGGCATAATGACCCTGTAGAGGGGTTTGTTCTGAATGGTTATCTGATGTATTCTGATATATTGGCTCATGCCCATTACAACCAGTGCGCCCAGGCAAAATATTAAAAATCCACTTGCAATCCAGAATAGCGGTTCATCAAAAAAACTGAAGACTTCATCTTTGATGGCCAATTTGAACAACCAGGTGCAACTAAGAATAATGCCAAAGAAATTAAACCCAAGGTTTCCTAAGATGGAGTTTTTATCTGCACCTACTGTAAGGATATAGTCTATTATCACGGTAATGATCAGGAATGCGGCTATTCTCTTGTACCATTTGGCCTCATTGGGCGAAAGCATCAAAGGTTTATAAAATCCAATCAGTAACAGCGTTAGTGCCACTACGGAGTAGAGATTAATAATCGGATAATTATTTGGAAAACCCAATCCAATCACCCACCAAAGGGAGCCAATATCAATTACAAAGCCGGCAACACACAGCAGCAAAAACCATCCTAAACCGGCCAGTTTAACGGAACGAAAAAATAATAAGCCTGATATTGACGCGGCCGCCTGAAAATAAGAATAATAAGGATTAAACGACATGGCTTAAGGAAAGTTGGTTCCCTGATTAACCGGGGGTACGGGTTTGCCTTCTCCATCGGTTACAGGCTTACCCTCATCGTCTGTAGCGCAAAAAAACACCGTTGTTCGGCCTGCGAGTTTCTTTGAGGGTGCATTCTCTGCAGTATAAACTCCAAATTTTACCTGTATTTGTGCACAGGTTGGAGCTACCTGCTGAAGCCATATCAGTAGTTTTTTACTGTCAAAACTCACATGAGTCGTTTCTCGTTGGGTTGAAAGGGAGCATTTTTTTTGGTATGCATCAATACAGGCATCTGCCATTTTCTGACTTACTATTTTCATAAAACAGTTTATTTATACGTCTAAGTTAATATAAAATTTTTCTGATGCATGAAAATAATCGATGCATTTTTAAAACCTATTCATGAAAAAAGGGTTAAAACACCCTGTTTTTTCCTCTGATGTGTTCGGATATTTGAATTGTAAATGTGAAGAGATAAGCCAAAACAGTCTCAAACACGATAACCTTGATTCCGGTGGTTTTTCAATATATACAGAGGTTGCCCTCAAACTTCTACTTAATGTGGTTTTTCAGTTAAGTAAAAAGCGCCCCCAGCCTCGGGGCGCTTTACCTTTTAAAAGTCATTTTCCCTAATCGAATAAAAAATAAAAAGCCGGATATTTTGATTCGTAAAAAGAAGAACAGGAAGCTACTTTGTCAGCAAACTTCCTGTTCTAAATGATTTGTGCTAAGAATTTAGAGTGTTTCGGTTGTCCCACGAGGATTCGAACCTCGACAAACAGAATCAAAATCTGTCGTACTACCTTTATACTATGGGACAAAGGACGGCAAAGGTAAGTTTAGATACCTTATTTACAAAATTTTCATTTCTTAATTTTCTTAAAAATTATACAACGACCTCCTTATCCTCACTCTCTTTTAATTTCTTAATAAAATCCAGTGCGTCCGGAACCACATCACACATAATGGTTACAAAGGATCCGGGTGTAGCGTTAGAATAAGCGTACATAATGGCATCTTTTTCTTTCGGAATAATTTCAACCGGTATATCCTTTTCTTTGGCTTCATTGATCCCTTCTACCAAAAGATTAATAATTTCCTCCGGTGTACGGCCTCGCATATTCTTATCCTGCCTGATGATGATCTGATCAAAATCGATTCTAAAAGTTCTCCTTATGCAAGCATTGATAATATTGACAAGGTATTGGTTAAAAAGTCATCACCAGCTCCAAGGTTTTCATAAAACCAAAATTTTGTTCGAATCTGATCGATATAGCCAATATAAGTAACTCAAGTCCTTCGTAAAAAATTTAAGAATCAATAAATTGATTGTTGTGCTACCTTAATCATTTTCATTTAATCCAATCATATCCATTTATATTGACTATAAGATCCATT
>JBIQMB010000389.1:0-4128 GCA_044463745.1 Chitinophagaceae bacterium
GGATTGATGGCGGCGGAGAATATGATGATTATGAAGGAAGGACGAGGATAAGAGGCAGAGGGAACTCTACCTGGGCTTATCCCAAAAAACCTTACCGGATTAAGTTGGATAAGAAAGCAACTTTATTTGGGCTGTCGGCCGAGAAAGACTGGATTTTACTTGCCAATTATCTTGACGAAAGCCTGATGTGTAACGCGATTGCTCTCAAAACAGGTCGATTGCTGGATATGCCTTTTACCCATCACATCATTCCCGTTGACGTAACCCTTAATGGTGTATATGTAGGCAATTATATGTTTACCGAGCACAAGGAGGTAGAGGATAATAGAATCAATGTCGGAAAGGGAGGTGTATTGCTTGAGCTCGACACTTACTTTGATGAGCCTTTTAAGTTCTTATCGAGAGATTATAAGTTACCGGTGATGATTCAGTACCCGGAGTTGGAAGACCTTGCTGCTTCTGACGCTGCTTCAGAGTTGGCTCTTATAAAAACAGATTTTGAGAAGTTTACATCCGCTGTTGCCGATGCTTCATTCCCAAATAATAATTATACGGATTACTTTGATCTGGACGCCTTTGTCAATTACATGATCGTTTATACTTTCACGCTTAACGAAGAAATCAATCATCCCAAAAGCACCTACATTTACAAGCACAAAGACGGTAAATATAATATGGGTCCAATCTGGGACTTTGATTGGGGGTTTGGGTATGAAGGAGTGTATCGCCATTTCGAGTCACCTGCAAGGCCACTGTTTTGGAACGGCACAGCCAAGGGAACCGTATTTTTCGGGAGGCTGATGCAAGACCCTGCAGTTAAAACACTGTTTAAACAAAAATGGAATGAATTTAAAACATCAAGATATCCGAAACTGCTAAGTTACATGGAGGATTATGCCGGCATCATCAAAGACTCTTACGCCCGCGATTATGCTACCTGGCGAAGGAGTAGCTCACCCGATATCAGTATTATTTACAATAAAATGATAAACTGGCTTGATGCGCGTGTGGTTTACATGGATGAATTAACAGCAGGATGGTAAGGAACCTGTGGGCGGATTTATCTTGTTGCCGGTCAGGGATATTCTTTTACAATATCTGTTTTAAAACGTTGACCACCTGATCTACCTCCTCGGTTGAATTATACTTGCTGAATGAAAACCGAATCGTTTCCTGTTTTGGATGATGGGGTATATGACTAATAACATGACTCTCACCAACCGCGCCCGATGAACATGCACTTCCGCTACTGGCACAGATATGATGAATATCGAGGTTAAATAAAAGCAGGTCTGATTTCTCTGTTTTTGGAAATGCTACGCTTAAAACGTGTGGCAGAGATGAACCGGAAGTGTCGCCGTTAAAATGAACACCGCTGATTTCTTCTGCTAACCTTTTCTTCATGTAATCTTTGGTATTACGAATCTTTTCGTTGATTGTTTCCATTTCACTCGTTGCCATTTGAAGTGCTTTAGCAAGCCCCACGATTCCGTACACATTTTCTGTGCCGGCACGCATCTTTCTTTCCTGGCCACCACCATGGATAAAGGGTTTGATGTTGACCCCTCGTTTAATGTAGAGAATACCCACACCTTTCGGTCCGTGAAATTTATGCGCTGCACCATTCATAAAATGAACAGGAACCCGCTTTACATCAATCGGCTGGTGCGCAAGTGTTTGTACCGTATCAGTATTAAAAACAGCATCGTACTTCCCGCATAGTTCAGAGATGATTTCTATGTTTGTAATATTGCCGATTTCGTTGTTCCCGTGCATTAAAGACACCAAACATTTTTGACTGCTTTTGCTTAGTAAATTTTCAAGGTCTGATATATCGATGTGCCCGTTCTCAAGAATCCTGACATAAGAAACTTTAGCTTGCCCTGTTTGTTCCAGATACTCTATCGTATGCAATGTAGCATGATGCTCAATGGGCGAACTGATGATGTGTTTACAACCCAGATCAGCAACCGCGCCATGGATAGCCATGTTGGTACTTTCTGTACCACCGCTGGTAAAGTAAACTTCAGAAGGTAGCGCATGGATTATTTCTGCTACTGTTTTTCTCGCACTTTCAACGGCCAGCTTTACTTCTCTGCCATAAGAATAAACCGAAGAGGGGTTTCCGAATTTTTCCAGGAAGTAAGGTTTCATCGCTTCAAAGACTTCCGGATCAACGGCCGTGGTAGCCGCATTGTCAAAATAAATACGTTTCATTGTTTCTTGCTTCTAAAAAAATTACATCTCCTCATGCAGGTCAGCCATGATTTTCTTAGCGATGTTTTCGGCTGTGGTTTCAAAATTGCTTTCGGAGTAAATCCTGATGATAGGCTCGGTATTGCTGGCACGCAGATGCACCCAGTCGGTGCCGAATTCTATCTTCAATCCGTCTTCTCTGTTAATGGGATGCGATTTGTATTTTTCACTCACTTTTTGCAGCAGTTCATTAACGTTAACCCCTTCTTTCAAATTGATTTTATTTTTTGAGATAAAGTAGTCGGGGTATTTGGAGCGAAGTTTTTTAATACTCAGTTTACTATGCGCCAGATGAGTCAGAAAAAGCCCAATACCTATCAATGCATCCCGACCGTAATGAAAATCAGGAACAATAATACCTCCGTTTCCTTCACCGCCGATCACTGCATTTACTTCTTTCATCTTGGTTACTACATTCACTTCCCCCACAGCACTCGGAAAATATTCAGCACCATGTTTCAAAGTTATTTCTTTCAGGCTTTTGGTTGATGACATGTTGCTGACGGTATTGCCTTTCCTTTTTGAAAGAATGTAATCAGCCACAGCCACCAGGGTATATTCTTCGCCAAACATGCTTCCATCTTCGCACACAAAGCAAAGCCGGTCAACGTCGGGATCCACAGCAATGCCAAGCGATGCTTTTTCTTTTACAACAGTATTGCTTAGTTCGGTGAGATGATGCGGAAGCGGCTCAGGATTGTGATTAAATTTTCCGTTGATCTTTTCATTTATGACGATGATGTTTTCTACGCCAAGTGCTTTCAATAATTCAGGCACGTACAAGGAGCCTGAACTGTTGATTCCATCTACTACGATTTTATAATTCTGCTTTCGGATCGCATCCACATCCACAAGTGGGTAATTGACTACCGCATCAATGTGTTTTTGCAGATAAGAATCGTCTGACTTATGCTTTCCTAATTTAGTAACAGGCACGAATTTGAAATCTTCTTTTTCGGCAATTTCGAGAACCCTTGCCCCAGTTTCAGAATCAATGAATTCGCCCTGATTGTTTAAGAGTTTCAGCGCATTCCATTCTTTGGGATTATGGCTTGCAGTAAGTATGATACCGGCATCAGCTTCTTCTTTCACCACAGCTATTTCAACAGTCGGTGTTGTTGTCAGCCCCAGGTCTATCACATCAAAGCCCATTGCAATCAATGTATTGGAGCAGAGCTCTCCAACCATTTTACCACTGATGCGACCATCCCTCCCAATCACAATTTTTTTGGATGAGATTTTTTCAGAAATGACGGTTGCAAAAGCAGCCGTGAATTTTACAATATCAACCGGTGTAAGGTTGCTGCCGGGGCTGCCGCCAATGGTACCTCTGATACCGGAAATACTTTTTATTAGAGCCACAGAAAAAAAATTTAGAGCGTAAAGGTAATTTATTCAACTATTTAGAAAAAGATAATAATGCAATTTAATGGATGGATATGCTCTCCAATCCTTTATTTACCTATGTTTCAGGTCGGGCAATTTCCATGTTATCAGTCCTATTAGTGGTAAAAAAGCACACACATGATACACAAAATAAATATCGGTGGCATCAGCAAGCATGCCCAGCAAGGCTGATCCTAAACCTCCCATTCCGAAAGCGAAACCGAAAAAAAGGCCTGAAATCATCCCTATTTTTCCTGGCATTAACTCCTGTGCATAAACGAGTATGGCAGGGAATGCAGATGAGAGAACGAAGGCGATGATAACGCTGAGGATAGCGGTTAAAACAAGGCCCACGTAAGGCATGATAAGCGTTAACGGGGCTACGCCCAGGATGGAAAGCCAGATGACATATTTTCTGCCATATTTATCGCCCAGGGGGCCGCCGAAATAAGTTCCCAGTGCCGACCCGGCTAAAAAAGCAAAGAG
>JBIQMB010000390.1:0-4127 GCA_044463745.1 Chitinophagaceae bacterium
TTTCCATAACTTAAAAGTTTTAACTGTGAGAAATAAAACTCAAGTTACGAAAGTGCCAAAACTCATCGCCTTTATAGGCGATGTTGGTTCAACTCAGAAATATGTGAAAGATATAAATTTGATTACAAACTTGATCATTTTATTTCATCTGTGACTAAAACTTAAGTTACATAAGGGTTTGCGAAACTGGTGAATCTGTTCAGTTGACAAGTTATTAAAAATGAGAATCATCTATTATTTTAATAGCGCATGTGCAATTATTTGAATCAGGAAGTTCTGATTTACTAAATAAGGGTGAATTAAAACAAGATTGCGAGAATATTAGCTCGGTGAATGGGAGGGTTAGAATGTAATCCGGTTTTATAACCCAGCGGCAGTGATAGTATGAGATTATAATATTTATCGTAAATGAGCACAATCGAGATGCTTGCGCCTAAACCGGGTAGAAAAGCTCGACCCTTCTTCCCCACACCCACAAAAATCATCCTCGCAAAAGTCGGAAATCCACCTATATAAAAATCCCTTCTCAATTTACCGGTGTCACTGAATGCCGGATTGAAAAAAGCCCCGATTCAAAGGAGTTTAGGGCTTGTTGACTAATTTGTCAGAACTTGAAATGTCTCTTTGCTCCTCTAAAAACTTCTTCGTATTCGGGTATGTCGTGAATTTGCCAGGCTAATTTTCTTTCCCAATCTCTTTTAAATGCTGTTTTTTTACTCAATACTTTTTCTATAAACTTTTTCGGGTCGTGCTTTTTATGTTTGGCTTTGCTGTTAAAGGAATAAATGTGGTCAGAAACGTCCAAGCGCTCTATTTCGGTCAAATACCAAAAGTCGTATAAATCTCTTGGTTCTGTTCTTCCCATTAGTGCCGCCATTTTCTCAATCAATATTTCGGCAAGTGAACAACACTGCAACGAAAAATCGTCTTCAAGATCAGAATAATTGCGGTAAATGTTTCTGTGTTCAATTTCTGTTTCTAAATTTCACCTCTTGTGATGTCAATTTTCAAATCACGACTTCCCATATTTCCTTGTAACGAAGCAACGTAGTCAATGTAAAACTGCGGACTTCCTGTTTCGTGGATTGTCCATTTCTTTTCGTCAATGCGTAAATCTATGTTGGCTTCTTCTTTGATAAAATCAAACAGTTTATTGAACTCCGTCAAAATTTGCTCGTTTGTTACACTTTCGTCAACCAACGTGAAATCCAAATCTTCCGAAAAACGGTAATCTTCAAAATATGCTTTTTTCAAAACCGTTCCACCTTTAAACACCAAAGCATTGTTCAGCGTTTTGTTTTTTGAAATTGCATAAAGCACCCACGATAAAACATAGTCCTTTTCAATTTGTCTGTCGTTTACTCGGTTTGCTGCTGCAACTTTGTTTATCTCTTTTGCTTCTATCATTTTTTAAGTATAAATCGGCGAAAGAATTGAATTGTTGTCAATGTTTTGTTGAATTGCCCAACGGAAAATTGTTTTGCCTTCTCTGGGATATGAAGGTTCTAATGCCACAAAAGAATTTGTCCGCAACTTTTGTAATTTGTCAATCACAGGATTTTCTATTTCCAACAACTCCAATAAAAAACCTAAACGTTTTATCACGGCTTGTGAATTAAAACGTTTAGCATAATCCAACAATTTTGGGTAATCAATTTTGTCTTTTGATTTGTGAATGGCTTTTGTAATTTCAGTAATGCCACCTGCATATTGTGGTTTGAAAAGGCAATCAATAAATGTTTTTTCTAAATCGGAACATTGCACTTTATTGAAACTATCAATCCACGTTTTTTTATTACCAAAAAAATGTGCTTCGTTATGATAGATGAATTGAAACGGGACACCTTTTACCAATAGGTTAGAAGGTTTGATTTGCTTGTTTACAACAATTTGCTCTTTCAAATTCGGTTGAGTTGTCAAACTGTGAATTTGCAAGGCTGAAAAATAGCCAACGTAATATTCAGCATCGCCAACCAAATACTGTGAAAGCAAATGCCAATCGGGCATAAAAGTTTCGGGGTCTTGCTCAAAAGGAATTACATAATAAAGTCCGTCCTTTATTCGCATAAGTAAGCCACGCTTTACCATATTGCTCATCATCCGCTTTACCGCATTTTTGGAAGAGTTGGAAAGTAAACTATATGCTTCATCAATGGTAAAGCACTTTTGGTTATGTTCGTTCAGCTTATCCAACAGAAGAGCAACGGGGTAAGACAGTATTTTATCTTTGATAGCCATTCAGTGTTGTTTAAAAGACACCGCAAAGATATGAAAGATAAAACCATTAGGCCATAGTAACCTTAAATTTTTGTGTTAAGTCTTTTTCTTGAGATTCACAAAAAGTGAAAGAATAAGTCCAATACCCACAATCACGTCAAGTATGTTCCAAAGTTCTCTACCCAACGCTACTTCAAAAAACGGTTGTAAGAGCAATGCCAATGCACTGTAAATTATCATTTCTGTTTGCCTGTGCTGTTGGTGTAATCAGAAAATAACAATGTACCGTTTTAGGAAATTAAGAATGTACCATTTTCAGAAAATAGCAATGTACAAGTTTCGGAAAATAACAATGTACAGTTTTCGGAAATAACAATGTACCGTTTTGAATAACCTATGTAAAAATGCCTGCTCAATTTACAGGTATCTCTGAACACCGGATTGAAAAAAAATGATACAAAAGAGTTCAGGACTTTTTTATATTTTCAACCAGTCTGCAAGTTTGGAGACTTTCTTCAATCCGCTTAATGTTAGCTCCTTGTGCGTTTGTTCCGGTTTAGAATACTTACAATAAAGCATGCAGATAATCTGCAGTGTCTTTAAGTCCTGCATTTCTCAACAGTTTTAGCACCTCAAATTCATCCTGCTTAGGATTCTTTTTATTCAAAACCATCTCTTTAAAGGCAGCAACTGCTTGTTCCTGATTGAGATCTATAATATCGGTTAAAAAATCATCTGCGGTTTTAGATCTTAAACTAAATGATTTCAAATAACCTTGTGGAAAGTCTTTCAAATTATTGGTTACAATCAAATTGGCATTAGTCTTTATTGCGGCTGCCAAAACGTGACGATCGTCTTTATCGGGTAATTCTAAATGGTCAATTAAACCTTTGTAATTTTGAACTAAAGCGTCAGGAAAAGCTGAGTTTGCTTTTGATATTCTTTTATCCGCTTCCTCCTCTGAAACTCCTTTTTTCTTCTCCACTCATCAAATATGCGTTCACTCCATTTTGGAGTATAAAGGTCATAATATGCAAACCAAAATAAAATATCTCTGACTATTACAGGATATACAACATTGGTGTCTAAAACGATAGTAAATCGAACACTATGAATCATACAAACCAGTTTCTTCGTCTAAATTCATTATATCGATAATGTTTTGTTTTTGCTGTTCCTTCATTTGCTTTTTATACTTCATAACATCATCAAATTTAACTCTTCTGTGCTTTCCAACTTTAGTAAATGAAATCTTTCCATCTTCAAGCAGTTTCACTAAATGAGGTCTTGAACAGCCAAGCATTTCAGCAGCAGCCTGGGTAGTTACTTCTGTAGCAATAGGAACAAGGGAAATTAATTTACCCTGACCCCCATTGCTTTTAAAATATCCCCCAGTAGCTTTAAGGCACTAAGTGGGATTTTAATTTTTTCATTTGTTTCTTCAATTTCAATTTCCGGTTGTTCAGAATGCAGTTGTTCAATAACCGAAGTTAAAGCACCGTATGATTCCTGAGCAGTCTTCTGGTCAACCTTTGAAGGCTTTCTTATTTGCTCTGATACTTTCATGATTTTTTCTCTTTTAATTTCGGTTTAGGTAATCTAAATAATCGAAATAAACAAAACAACCGAAAATGAATTTTATAGTTCAATACCAAAAGAAGCATTAGTAATCATACAGTTAAAAAAAGTAAAGAATCAAATTGTCTAGTCAGAATCAATGTCGTAGTTGAAGTTATGGTAGAGGTTGGATGGCAGAACATCAATAGAACTGACGATGAGTGGGATTTTAGCACTTAAGCATAATCAAAGAGCGAAAGCTCAACCTCCTTCCTTTCACCTGAGGGGTGCACTTCTGCACGGCTATAGCCAAATATGTTTGATGGCAGAAGTTTTACTTTTTCCTGGCCCAG